>NZ_JBHYKH010000102.1:0-3109 GCF_042741275.1 Streptomyces sp. NPDC058964 | reverse complement strand
AAAACTCCCCCTCCCTCTCTCGCTCCGTGTCGGTCGCGGCGCCGATCGCCGCCCGGCCCCCGCCCCGCTGCCCCACTCGCAGCCCGGGGCGGGGGAGGCCTACCCGTGCTGGTACGCCACCAGGGAGATGCCGACGTAGTGGACGACGAAGGCGGCCAGGGTGAAGGAGTGGAACACCTCGTGGAAGCCGAACCAGCGCGGTGAGGGGTTGGGCCGCTTGATCCCGTAGATCACGCCGCCCGCGCTGTACAGGAGACCGCCGACGATCACCAGGACGAGAACGGCGATGCCGCCGGTGCGCATGAAGTCCGGCAGGAAGAAGACGGCGGCCCAGCCCATGGCGAGGTAGCAGGGGGTGTAGAGCCAGCGCGGGGCGCCGACCCAGAAGACCCGGAAGACGATGCCCGCAGCGGCGGCCGCCCAGATGCCCCACAGCAGCCACTGTCCCTTGGCGCCCGGCAGCAGCAGCATCGTCAGCGGCGTGTAGGTGCCCGCGATGATCAGGAAGATGTTGGCGTGGTCGAGTCTGCGCAGGATTCCGTCCATGCGCGGGCTCCAGTTGCCCCGGTGGTACAGCGCGCTCACACCGAACAGCAGGCACGCCGTCAGGACGTAGATTCCGCAGGCCACGCGGCCTCGGGGGGAGTCGGCGAGGGCGGTGAGCGCCAGACCCGCGACGAGTACGGCCGGGAACATGCCGAGATGGAGCCAGCCCCGGAGCTTGGGCTTGACCGGGTGCGGCAGGGAGAGCGCGGCGGGCCCGCGGCCGTCGGCCGGCGAGTCCGTGGGCGCGTCGGAGGCGGACGCAGTCATGACTGGAATCGTACCTACGGAACCGTAAGTTACGTGTCACCGCGACTCGATGACGGGTCGATAGTGGCCATCGTCTCACGAGGCCCCCCTCTTCCGCCCCCGGTGTGGCCGACTCGGACCGGCAAACCGGCGGTAACGCAAAAAGACCTTCAGCCGAACCCAACGTGCACGCAAAGAAACGCGGTAACCGTGGCCTTCCTCACGCTGCTCACCTGTGATGCGCTCTGGACATATGCGCACTACCATCGGATGATCAAATGAGTGCGGTCGGCACCGGATGAGCAGCTACGAAGCGTCCGGGCCGCGGCCCCCACGGGGCAACAAAGGACAAAATCCCTCAATTAGGAGCAATCGTGGCGCGCGACATCGCGGCTCCCCCCGTCATCCCCACCAACCACCAGGAACTGATCTCGTGGGTCAACGAGATCGCCGAACTGACCCAGCCGGACAACGTGGTCTGGTGTGACGGATCCGAGTCCGAGTACGAGCGGCTGTGCGAGGAGCTCGTCGGCAAGGGCACCTTCAAGAAGCTGGACCCGGTCAAGCGCCCCCACTCGTACTACGCGGCATCCGACCCGACCGACGTCGCGCGCGTCGAGGACCGCACGTTCATCTGCTCCGAGAAGGAGGAGGACGCAGGCCCCACCAACCACTGGAAGGCGCCCGCCGAGATGCGGGAGATCTTCCAGGGTGAGAAGGGCCTGTTCCGCGGGTCGATGCGCGGCCGCACGATGTACGTGGTGCCCTTCTGCATGGGCCCGCTGGGCTCGCCGCTCTCCGCGCTCGGCGTGGAGATCACGGACTCCGCGTACGTCGCCGTGTCGATGCGGACGATGACCCGCATGGGACAGCAGGTCCTGGACGAACTCGGCGACGACGGCTTCTTCGTCAAGGCCGTGCACACCCTCGGCGCCCCGCTGGCGCCGGGCGAGCAGGACGTCCCGTGGCCGTGCAACCAGACCAAGTACATCTCGCACTTCCCCGAGAGCCGCGAGATCTGGTCCTACGGCTCCGGCTACGGCGGCAACGCCCTGCTCGGCAAGAAGTGCTACGCGCTGCGCATCGCCTCCGTCATGGCGCGTGACGAGGGCTGGCTGGCCGAGCACATGCTGATCCTCAAGCTCACCCCGCCGCAGGGCGGGCCGAAGTACGTCGCCGCCGCCTTCCCGAGCGCCTGCGGCAAGACGAACCTTGCCATGCTGGAGCCGACGATCTCCGGCTGGACGGTCGAGACGATCGGTGACGACATCGCCTGGATGCGCTTCGGCGAGGACGGCCGTCTGTACGCGATCAACCCCGAGGCCGGTTTCTTCGGCGTCGCGCCCGGCACCGGTGAGCACACCAACGCCAACGCGATGAAGACGCTGTGGGGCAACGCCGTCTTCACCAACGTCGCCCTCACCGACGACAACGACATCTGGTGGGAGGGCATGACGGAGGAGGCTCCGGCCCACCTCACGGACTGGAAGGGCAACGACTGGACGCCCGCGTCCGACGTCCCGGCCGCCCATCCCAACGCCCGCTTCACGGTTCCCGCCTCGCAGTGCCCGATCATCGCGCCGGAGTGGGAGGACCCGAAGGGCGTGCCGATCTCGGCGATCCTGTTCGGCGGCCGCCGGGCGTCGGCGGTGCCGCTGGTGACGGAGTCCTTCGACTGGAACCACGGTGTCTTCCTGGGTGCCAACGTCGCCTCCGAGAAGACCGCCGCCGCCGAGGGCAAGGTCGGCGAACTGCGCCGCGACCCCTTCGCGATGCTGCCCTTCTGCGGCTACAACATGGGCGACTACATGGCCCACTGGATCGACGTGGCCAAGGACAAGGACCAGTCCAAGCTGCCGAAGATCTACTACGTCAACTGGTTCCGCAAGAACGACGAGGGCAAGTTCGTCTGGCCGGGCTTCGGCGAGAACAGCCGCGTCCTGAAGTGGATCGTGGAGCGTCTCGACGGCAAGGCCGAGGGCGTGGAGACCCCCATCGGCATCCTGCCGACCAGGGCCTCCCTCGACACCAAGGGCCTCGAACTCGCCGACTCCGACCTGGACTTCCTGCTCACGGTCGACAAGGAGGTCTGGCGCGAGGAGGCGGCCCTCGTCCCCGAACACCTCAACACCTTCGGCGACCACACCCCGAAGGAGCTGTGGGACGAGTACCGGGCGCTGGTGGAGCGCCTGGGCTGAGGCCCGCACGGAAGACTCCGCGGCCGGTTCGGATGGGATGCCCTGACCAGCGATCGTCACGGCCGGCCGCGGTGACGGCACCAAAGGGCCCGGGGCCCGCCCGTACAACGGTGTACGGG
>NZ_JBHYKH010000101.1:0-21973 GCF_042741275.1 Streptomyces sp. NPDC058964 | reverse complement strand
GGCGTGCGGGGATGACGGACGGCTCCAGGCGCCCCCTGGACATGACCAAACTGCTAGCCGCCCGCTACCGGGCGGCGAGCGACCGGCCGTATCTGGCGTCGGCGCTGTACGCCCTGACCGTCCTTCCGAGCACGGAAGTTCCGACGATGGGGGTGGACCGGCACTGGCGCTGCTACGTGTCCCCCGCCTTCGTCGACGCGACGCCGGTCCCCGAACTCGCGGGCGTATGGGTGCACGAGGTGGCACACCTGCTGCGCGACCACCACGGCCGGGCCGGCCGGCTCCCCGCCGCCGCCCAGCGCGACTGGCACCGCGTCAACGTCGCGCAGGACTGCGAGATCAACGACGACCTGCTCGCCGACGGCCTGCGCCTGCCCGACGGGCGGATGGAACCCCGCCTCTTCGGCCTTTCCGAGGGCCAGTTGTTCGAGGCGTACCTCGACCTGCTGCCGCCGCATGTGCGGGCGCCGGACTGCGGATCGGGCGCCCACGGCCGGCCCGCGCCCTGGGAACTCCCCGGCTCGGCCGGACCCGCACGGCTCGGCGAGGTCGAGGCGCAGGCCCTGCGGCGGCAGACCGCCGAGGCGATGCGTGCCCATCAGCGTGCCCGCGGCTCCCTGCCCGGGGGCTGGCAGCGCTGGGCCGAGGAGGTCCTGGAACCGACGGTGGACTGGCGGCGGGCGCTGTCCGGCGCTGTCCGGGAAGCCGCGGCATGGGCCGGCGGAGCCGTCGACTACACGTACCGCCGCCCTTCGCGCCGTACCCCGGCGCTGCGCGGCGTCGTCCTGCCGAGCCTGCGCCGCCCCCTGCCGCGGGTGGCCGTCGTCATCGACACCTCCGGTTCGATGGGTGACGCCGAACTGGCCGCGGCCCTCGGGGAGGTGACGGGCGTCCTGCGCGAGGTGGGTGTACGGGGCAATCGCGTGACCGTGCTCGCGTGCGACGCCGACGTGCACGCCGTGTCCCGGGTGACGGCCACCGAGCAGATCACTTTGGGCGGCGGTGGCGGCACGGACATGCGTGTCGGCATCGAAGCGGCGCTCGCGGCCCGGGACCGCCCGGGCATCGTCGTCGTCCTCACCGACGGACTCACTCCCTGGCCCGACGAGAACCCACCCTGCCGCATCATCGCGGCCCTGGTCGGCTCCGCCGCGGCGCAGCCACCGAGCTGGGTGGAGACGGTACGCATTCCCACCTGACGTACCGCCTCCCGGACGTGCGACGCACGCCCCGCCCTGTACGTCATGAGGCTCACCGTGCCGGGCGGTGTCCTGTTTCATGGCGGCGGCCCGATGGCCATCGTTCGGTTCCTGACCGGACCCCCTCGTCCGCCGGCCGCCCGCCCCGCACCCGCGGGATTCGAACGCGAAGTGCCGGGAGCCGGCGTGATGCCGCGCGGATCCGGGACGAACCGGCCGAGTGGTCCCGGCTGCCGTCAGGCCGCCGACCAGGTCCGCATGACGACGGACTCGCACACCGGCGCCACAGCTGGATAATCCTTGCCGGGACAACGTTCCAGGAGCCGATGACAGCCCTGGTCGGCAACCCCGGCGGAGGACATGATGACGATTCCGGTACAGGTCCGGCTCCAGGCGGCAGCCGTGCGAGCACTCTTTGCGCTGCCCGGCCCGCTACGGCGGCTGATCGCGGGCGCACCCGTACGACGCGACGGCCAGGAGCTCGCCCTCGACGCGCAGTTGCTGCTGCTCCTGATGCGGCTGTCCGGCAACCGTCTGGTCGACCCCGGCGGAGTCGGCCCCACCCGGGCGGCCACGGACCTGGGCCGGCATGTGGTGAGCGGCCCGCCGATCGAGCCCGTGGCCACGCGGGAGATCACCATCCCCGTCGAACACGGAGAGCTGGCGGCCACGTTGTACACACCGGCCGGACTCGACACGCCGTCGGGACTGCTGCTGTTCTTCCACGGCGGAGGCTGGGTGGTGGGCAGCCGGACGAGTCACGACAACACCGTGCGTTTCCTTTCCGAGCGGGCCGGGGTCCGCGCGCTGTCCGTGGAATACCGGATGGCTCCCGAGCACATCTTCCCCGCAGCGGTCGACGACGCACTGGCAGCCTTCGACTTCGCCCACGCCAAGGCCGCCGACCTCGGCGCCGACCCGGAGCGGATCGCCGTCGGCGGCGACAGCGCGGGTGGCAATCTGGCCGCCGTCACCGCTCAGCTGGCCACCCGGCGCGGCGGACCGGCGCCCGCCTTCCAGTTGCTGTTCTACCCCGCGACCGATGCCTCGCGGCACCGGCGCTCGCGCGCACTGTTCGCCGACGGCTTCTTCCTCACCAGCGCGGACATGGACTGGTTCGCCGACCACTACGCGCCTGAGAGCGTGGATCGCACGGACCCGCGGCTCTCCCCGCTGCTCGCCGCCGACCTCACCGGACTGCCCCCCGCCTACATCGCCACTGCCGGCTTCGACCCGCTCCGCGACGAGGGCGAGGCCTATGCGCGGAGCCTGTCCGAGGCCGGGGTGACGGTCGCGCTCAGCCGCCAGCCGGACCTCTTCCACGGATACGTCAACTTCCTCGGCATCGGCCGCCGGTTCCGCGAAGCCACGGCCGAGGCTGCCGGTGCACTCCGACTGGCCCTGAGCCCGCGGTGAAGGGCCGAGCCCCCGGAAGTCACCCTCCATGAAGACGGCGGATACGGTTTGACCGTCGGGTGCGACCGGAACCGTGTCCCCGCACGGCAAGTCCGGCGGGACCGTCCGGCAGCGGACCTGAGGGGACCGGAAGCAGCCACCGTCCACACGTTGGCAACCGCAGCAGGCCGACGAGAGCGAGGGCGTGGGCGGTGACGGCCCACTGCCGGTTGCCGTCGGACATGCCGAGGCCCGTTGGGCCGAAGGCGGCGCGATGTGCACGACGGTGGCGTCGAGGGCGGCCGTCAGCTGGGCGAATGCGATGAAGACGCGTGCTTTCCAACGGCCCGCGTCGAGGGCGTCACGGTCGTCCCGAGCCCGTGCGGCGGCCGTTCGGGACATCAGCGCAGCCCCTCTCGATCCCGCTCGGCTCATCCCGGCGCAGACGCCTGACCCACAGTCTGAGAGGGTCCCGGTGCCCGACCGGTCGGCCGATAGGAGGACCGTGCGGCCGGGTATGGGCGCCGGGGGTGTACGGGGCGCGTTCGCCCTCCGATTCCCCCGATCGGCGCTCCGCGGCGGATCCGCTGGGAGCTCACAAGGATGGATCGAGGTCCCATCGGTCCCGAGCCTCGCGGCGCAGCTCGTCGGGCCGGCCTGGCGGGCTACGAGGCATTCGGCAGCGGGCCCTGGGCGGGTCTGGACATGGCGTACAGATGTTGGACAATATTTCCAGACCTGATGCCTCCGTCGAAGGGACCACGACCATGCCCGACGCCCAGCCCGTCACCCTGCGAGACGTCCAGGACGCGGCGGCGCGGATCGGGGGGGTGGCCCACCGCACGCCCGTACTGCGCTCACGCACGCTGGACGAGCTGGTCGGCGCCCAGGTCTTCGTCAAGTGCGAGAACCTCCAGCGGGTCGGCGCCTTCAAGTTCCGCGGCGCGTACAACGCCGTGTCCAGGCTGTCCGCCGAGCAACTGGCGAAGGGAGTCGCCGCGTACTCCTCCGGCAACCACGCGCAGGCCGTCGCGCTGGCCGCCAGGGAGCTCGGCACCACCGCCGTCATCCTGATGCCGGAGGACACACCCCGCTCGAAGATGGAGGCGACCGCCGGCTACGGGGCGGAGGTCGTCACCTACGACCGCTACACCGGCGACCGGGTCGCGATCGGCGAGGCCCTCGCCGCCGACCGCGGTCTGGCGCTCGTGCCGCCGTACGAGCACCCCCACGTCATCGCCGGGCAGGGTACGGCCGCCCTCGAACTCATCGAGGAGGTCGGGGACTTGGACGCCCTGGTCGTACCGGTCGGCGGCGGCGGTCTGATCGCCGGCAGCGCCACCGCCGCGAAGGGGCTGCTCCCCGGCATCCGGGTCATCGGGGTCGAGCCGGAAGCCGGCGACGACACCAAGCGGTCCCTCGAGGCCGGGCACCGCGTCTCCGTCCCCGTGCCCCGCACCATCGCCGACGGCCAGGCCGCCGACATCCCCGGAGAACTCACCTTCTCCATCAACCAGCAACTGCTGGACGGCATCGCCCTGGTCGACGACGACCTGATCCGTGACGCGATGCGGTTCGCCTTCGAACGCATGAAGACGGTCGTCGAACCCAGCGGCGCGACCGGTCTTGCCGCCCTGCTGGCCCACCGGACCGGCCTCGACCCGGCTGCGCGCCGGATCGGGGTGATTCTGTCCGGCGGCAACATCAGTGCCCAGCGCTTCGCCGAACTCCTCGGGGAATGAGGCGGGTTCGGGGCGCGGACTCGGGAGCCGTGGGCGCTGCTGCTCGGCCGGCCGGTGCCGGGCCTGCGTCCGGTCGACGGGAGCTCGGCCGTGGGGACCTGCCGGAACGTGAAGACCGAGTCCTTCGTCGCCGGCCGCCGCCCGGTCGTGATCGGGCGATGCGGCTCGGTCCGCGCGTACGACGGTGATCCAGCGCACGGCGATGGGCGTCCTCACCTGCCGTGCAGCGCATCGAGCAGGCGGCCGTGCAGTCCGGCGGGCGCGGCGAGGAAACTCCCGGACCCGGCCGTCCACGGGTTTCCTTCGGTGTCGCTGACCACGGCGCCGGCCTCGCGGGCGATCAGGGCGCCGGGCAGCAGATTGGCCGCGTCACGGCCGAACTCCCAGAAGCCGTCAAGGCGTCCGGCCGCGGTGTCGGCGATCTGCCATGTGGTGGGACCGAGACTGCGGACGGCGGCCACCGCCGGCAGAACCGCGGCGAACGACCGGCCCGCCTGCGCTGCGGCCTCCGGCTGGCGGGCGACGAAGGGCGGGTGACCGGTCGTCACGACAGCGGCCGCCGGATCCGTCTTGGCCGAGGGTGCGATCGGGCGGCCGTCACGCGTCGCGCCGTCACCCCGCGCCGCGAGGTACGTCTCGCCCAGCAGCGGGGAGTGCAGTGCGGCCGCAACCGGCTCGCCGTCGCGGACGAGGGCCAGGCTCACGCAGAACTGCGGCAGGCCCTGCAGGAACTGCACCGCGCCGTCCAGCACGTCCACCACCCACACCTCGCCCACCGTGGGCGGTCCGGCCAGTACGTCCAGTTCGTCCGCCCACTCGACTCCCGGCCGCAACTCCTCCAGGCGCCGGCGCAGGACGGCTGCCCCCGGGGCCTCCGCCGCCTCGAAGGCCTCGGCGAACTCCTCGAAGGAGGTGGCCCGTTCGGGCCGTGGGGTGGTCAGCAGCAGTTGCCCCGCCTCCCGCGCGGCGGCGGCCATGGGGGCGAGCAGATCCCGGTACGTCATCGTCGGCTCCTCGGCTGGTGCGCTTTCGGTGTTCCGATCCTCACGCGACCGTGCCGTCGTTCGTCTCTCGGGCAGCGAGAAGTGAGCGATACTGACCTTCATGACTCTCGAAACGGTGGATCGGGTACTCGACGCGTGGGATCAGCGGCTGGTCGCCGCGCTGCAGTGCGACGGGCGGCTGACCGCCGAACGGGCCGCCGAGGTCCTCGGGATGAGTCCCCGCACCGTGCACCGCCGCTGGCGGGCCCTGATGGCCGACGGGGTGTGCCGGGTGATCGCGCTGCCCGCCCGGCCGGACCCGGTCGGGGCGCTGTTCCTGCGGATCCGGGTGCTCGGCGGCAGACTCGACGCCCTCACCGCCGCGCTCGCGGCCCGCCCCGACGTCCCGTTCATCGACCTGTCGGCCTCCGGCGACGAGATCCTCGCCGTCTCCTGGACCCGCCCCGGCAGCCGGGACCACCTGGTCTTCCGGGAGCTGCCCGCCACCCGGGCGGTCACCTCGGTGTCGGCGGTGACGGTGCTGCACGCGTTCGCCGAGGCCTCCGACTGGCGGCACCAGGTGCTGAGCGAAGCCGAGCGCACGGCCCTTGCCCCCGACCGGACGCCCGAGCGGGCCGAACTCGACGACGTGGACCGGGCGGTGCTCGCCGTACTGGAGGACGACGCACGGGCCCCGGCGGCCGCCGTGGCCGCCCGCACCGGCCATCCCGAGTCCACCGTGCGGCGCCGCGTCACCCGTCTCGCCCGGACCGGCGCTCTGCTCACCCAGGTCGTGGTCGACCCGAGGCGGCTCGGACTGGACATCGACGCGAACGTCCTGATGCGAGTGGCCCCCGACCGGCTCGACGCCGTCGGGCGCGCGCTGGCCGTCCACCCCGCGGTGCACGGCGCGTTCGCCACGACCGGCGCGTCCAATCTCCACGTCGCGGTGTGGGTACGCGACCTGGAGCACCTCTACCGGTTCATCACCCGGGATCTGGGCGGGCTCGGCGTCGACGGCGTCGAGACCGTCATCGTCGGACAGGCGGTCAAGCGCCCCGGAAAGCCGGCCGAACTCCGCAGACCCTGACCGCGTCCCGGCACGACCGCCGTCCCTCGACTTCCGTCACGCACCCCAGGGGCCGGCCCGGCCTCCGCTGAACAGGGGCCGGAGGACCGCCTCGATGACCGCGGTCGAGGAACTCCTTGCCGGGGCACCCTGACGGCCACCTCCTCCACGCAACCGAGGAAGCTGCTTCCCTCAGTCCCCGTCCCGGCGGGAGACCTCCACGTTCTCCAGGATGCCCAGCGCGTCCGGCACCAGTACCGCTGCCGAGTAGTACGTGCTGACCAGGTAGGAGATCACCGCCTGTTCGTTGATGCCCATGAAGCGGACGTTCAGGCCCGGTTCGACCTCGTCGGGGATTCCCGTCCGGTACAGGCCGATGACACCATGGTCGTCCTCGCCGGTACGCATCGCGATGACCGACGACGTACGGTTCCGGGTGACCGGGATCTTGCCGCACGGCAGCAGGGGCACCCCGCGCCAGGCGGGCAGCTTGTGGCCGTTCAGCTCGACGCTGCCGAAGTACAGCCCCCGCTTGTTGCACTCCCGGCCGAACGCGGCGATGGCCCGCGGGTGCGCGAACAGCAGGCGCGTGTCGCGCCGCATGCTCAGCAGCTCGTCCAGGTCGTCGGGGGTCGGCGGTCCGGAGCGGGTGGAGATCCGCTGGTCGTAGTCGGCGTTGTGCAGCAGTCCGAAGTCCCGGTTGTTGACCAGCTCGTGCTCCTGTCGCTCCCGCAACGCCTGGACGGTCAGCCGGAGTTGCTGCTCGGTCTGGTCCATCGGCCGGTTGTAGAGATCGGCGACCCGGGTGTGCACCCGCAACACGGTCTGCGCGACGCTCAGTTCGTACTCGCGCGGCTCCGGCTCGTAGTCCACGAACGTGCCGGGGACGTCGGGCTCGCCCACATGCCCCGAGCTGAGCTCGATCTCTGCCTCGCCGGAGCCGTTGACCGCCCGGTGCCCGTCCAGCCCGGCCAGCTCCACATGCGCCCGCAGGTCGCCGTGGCGCTCGGCCACCTCCAGGTACGCCGCGTGCGGCAGCGCCAGCACGACGGCGGCCGTCGCCGCACGCGCGGTGAACCGCCAGCCACCGTCGATGCCGGCGAGCACATGGCCGCCGAAGGTGTCGCCGTCGCTCAGCAGGCCCACCACCGTCTCGTCGCCGTACGGGCCCTCGCCGACCTGCTCCACCTTGCCGTGCGCGACGAGGTACACATGGTCCGCCGGCCGGCCCGCCGTGGCGATCACCTGTCCGGTGGCGTACTCCCGCTGCTCGAACCGCGCCGCCAGGGCGTGCAGTGCCTCCCCGCCGCAGAACCCGCGCAGCAGCGGCAGTTCGCCCAGCTCCGCGGGGACCACCCGGACCTGCGCGCCCGTCCGGACGAACGTCACCCGCCCGTCGCCCAGCCGATACGACAGCCGACGGTTGACGCGATAGGTGCCGCCCGGCACGTCCACCCACGGCAGCATGCGCGTCAGCCACCGTGAGCTGATCCCCTGCATCTGGGGCTCGGACTTGGCCGTCGTCGTGAGATTCCGTGCCGCGGCGGTACCGAGGCTCTGCTGCTCCCGCTCCTCGGCACCCGCCGCGGGCGCCGTACCGGTCTCGACCGACATGCTTCCTTCTCTCCTGTAGCACCGGTGACGGCTGTGGTGCGTGCCGTCACCTTCCGTGGCTACAGGTACCCTCGGCCGGTCACGTCGAGTGATGACTTGTGAGGGCGTGCGAGGCACGGTCCGGCGCGAACTGCCCCCCGCACCTCCCCCGGTTCCTCCGGCGGCACCCGGTTGGCGGTATCCGGCGCGCGTCCCGGGGAGGAGTTGGCCCGGCCGCCGTGTGCACGGAGGAGTGGCCGGGCCCCGACGGGCGGGCGTCCCTCGCGCACTCCAGCGCCTCGCTCCACCCGGACGGGAATGAGCGGCGCCGACCCCGCTCACCCCAGCGGCGATCACCGATCGCCGCGAGCACAGGGTAGGCGTACGCAGAGCGACCGGCAGTCCGCAATGCGTGGCCGATGTCGGCACCGGGCGGTACCAGGGCGAGGCCCCGGTCCTGATGTCCGCACCGGGCGGAACCAGGGCGAGGCCCCGGTCCTGATATCCACACCGGCGGAACGAGGGCGAGGCCCCGCCCAAGGTCCCGCCCATCCGCACCCCGCACCCGCGACGCCGCATCCGGCGCCCGCACCGGCCGAGCCCGCACGGCCGCGACGGCGAGGTCCGTCCGGCGTCCGTGCCCCGTCCGCGACGCTCCCGCCGCCCCCGGAGCCGGCGCGGTTCAGAATGACCGCATGGCATGGATCTCCGCCGTGGCCGGGGCACTGGTGCTCGTACTGGTCCTCAGCAGCATCCTGCGCACCCTCGTCGTACCCCGCGGCCTGTACTCCGCGCTGGTGTTCCGCCTGTGGTGGCTGCTGCGCAGACTGCTGCGGCTCACCCGCCGACGCGGCGGGTACGAGGCCATCGACCACGCGCAGGCCTGGCTCGCCCCGCTGATGCTCATCGGGATGCTCGCCACCTGGCTCGGCGGGGCGCTCCTCGGGTTCGGGCTCCTGCTGTACGCGCTGTCCCCGCTGTCCTGGGCCACCGCCTTCCGGGAGGCCGGCTCCAGCCTGTTCACCCTCGGCTTCGCCAGCGGCGACCGGCTGAAGCTGTCCGTGCTCGACTTCGTCGCGGCGGCCACCGGCCCGGTTGTCATCGCCCTGCAGATCGCCTATCTGCCGACTCTCTACAGCGCGTACAACCGGCGCGAACTGGAGGTCACCCTCCTCCAGTCCCGGGCCGGCGAGCCCGCCTGGGGCCCCGAGATCCTGGCCCGGCAGTGGCTCGTCGAAACCGAGACCGCGCTGCCCGAGCTGTACCGCGCATGGGAGCGGCTGGCCTCCGACATGGGCGAGAGCCACTCCACGTACCCGATCCTGCTGACCTTCCGCTCCCCGCGCCCGTACCGCAGCGCGCTGGTCGCACTCGTCGCCGTCATGGACGCGGCGGCCATGCAGCTCGCCCTGGCTCCGCGCGTCGCCCCGCCGGAGGCGCGCCTGGTGCTGCGCGCCGGATTCTCGGCCCTGCGGGACATCGCCCGTGCGGTGCACATCCCCTTCGACCCGGACCCGGCTCCGGAAGCGTCGGTACGACTCACCTTCGCCGAGTTCGAGGCCGCGGTGGCGAGACTGGAGGAGGCCGGCTTCCGGCCCGAGCGCCGCGCCAAGGAGGCATGGCTGCACTTCCGGGGCTGGCGGGTCAACTACGAGGCGATCGCCTACGAGCTGTGCCGCCGCTGCGACGCGGTCCCCGCCCTGTGGACCGGCCCGCGCGACTTCCCCGCGCGCCCGGTTCCGCCCCGGCGTCCGATGGACCGCCGCCCTGGCGAAGGTCGGCCGGAACTGCCCCCCACCGGGGGGTGGCCCAGCAGCTCCGGAAGGGAAGATCCCAGCGGAGGAACCGGGTGAGCGAGAGGGGCGGATGGTCGTGAGGGTCGTCCTGCTGGGTACGGCCGCGGGCGGCGGCTTCCCGCAGTGGAACTGCGCCTGCGCGTTGTGCGCGGGGGCCCGGGACGGCAAGGTGCCCTCCCGCACCCAGGAGTGCCTGGCGCTCACCGGGAACGGACGCGACTGGTGGCTGCTCAACGCCTCGCCCGACATCCGCACCCAGCTCAACGCCACCCCCGCGCTGTGGCCGGGGCCCGGCCCGCGCGACACCCCGCTGCGGGGCGTGCTGCTGACCGACGCCGAGGCCGACCATGTCTGCGGGCTGACGGTGCTGCGGGGCGCGGCGGGCCTGAAGGTGTACGCGGCCCCGCCGGTGCGCGCCGTGCTCGCCCCGGTCCGCGGAGCGCTCGACCGCTATGCCCCCTGGGAGTGGGAGGACAGCCTGGCCGACGGCGGATTCGTGCTGGCCGGCGGCCTGGTCGTCACGGCCCACCCGGTGGGGACCAAGATCCCGAAGTACGTACCGCTGCCCGAGGGGAAGCCGGACGACCGGTGGGTGACGGCCTACCGCGTCGAGGACCTGGCCACCGGGGGAGTCCTGGTCTACGCGCCCTGCGTGGCCGGCTGGTCCGCCGTCCTGGACGAACTGTGCGCGTCCGCCGACTGTGTCCTGTTCGACGGCACGTTCTTCACCGCCGACGAGATGGGGTCGGCCGTGCGGCCCGCCGCCGGGCAGGAGGCACTGGGACACCTGCCGGTCGCGGGGCCGGGCGGCAGCCTCGCCGCCCTGGCCCGGTATCCCGGCAGGCGGCGCATCTACACCCGCCTCAACAACACGAACCCGCTGCTCGACCCTGCCTCGGCCGCCAGGTCGAGGGTGGCCGACGAGGGCGTGGAGATCCTGCCGGACGGAGCCGAGTTCGTCGTCCAGCCCGGTCCGGCCCTCTAGCCGGCGCTCTCCTCCGCGGCCTGAAGCATCCGCGCCAGCACCGCCCGCTGCATCGGCTGCACCTCGGCGTGCAGGTCGCGGCCCTTGCGGGTGAGCTCGACCCACACCCCGCGCCGGTCCTCGGCGCAGACGGAGCGTTCCACCAGCCCGTCCTTCTCCAGGCGGGCGATCAGCCGGGACAGCGCGCTCTGACTGAGATGGACCCGTCCGACGAGGTTCTGCACCCGGCAGTGGTCGCCCTCCCGCGGTGACTCGGCGGCCAGGAGGTCGAGCACCTCGAAGTCGCTCGCGCCCAGGCCGTGCGGGTGCAGGACCCGGTCTATCTCGCACATCGTGCGCGCGTGCACCGACAGGATGTCCCGCCAGCGTTCCTCGAGCCGGGCCTCGGCCGTCTTGACTGCCATACCCGCACGGTAACACCGATCCGGCCAATTGTTGAGAGTGCAACTAGTGCGGGTGCAAGCAGTCGTACGGCCCTCACGCAGCGGTACGGAGAACGGGGCTCAGGCGGACGTGTCCTGGATGAGGCCGACGAGGTTGCCGTCGCCGTCCTTCAGCGAGGCGATCAGCCTGCCGCCGCCGACCTCCTGCACGTCCTGGAGCAGCTCGGCGCCCGCCTCCCGCAGGGCCGCGAGCCGCGCCCGGATGTCGGACACGTGCCAGTACGGCACCGGGCCGGTCATGCCCTTGGAGTGTCCGTTCGGGTCGAGGCCCACGTCCTGCCCGGCGTCCTTGAAGCCGACGTAGTAGGGCTCGTCCGCGTAGGGCTCCACCTCCAGCAGGGCGGTGAACAGGGCCTTGGCCCGGTCGAGGTCCTTGACGGGGTAGATGATCGTCTGGAGGCCGGCAGTCATGGTGAAGTCACTCCTCGGTGCTCGCGGGGCCGACGGGTCCGTCGGTGGTTTCACGCTAGGCCCGGGGACCGCGGGGCCGCTTCTCCGATCCTGACCGGTTGCGGCCCCGCCCCGCTATTCGCTGTGCAGCACCTCGGCGACCGTCAGCCGCGCCGCCCGCCGCGCCGGTACGAAGGCACCCAGGAGTGCGATCACCAGCCCCGCCAGGCCGAGTCCGGCCAGGGTCCGGGCCTGCCAGACGTCCGTCACGTACGACGGCAGGGTGATGTCGATCGCGGCGGCCATCCGGGGTATCACCAGTTCGTAGCCGAGCACGCCCAGCGGGATGCCCAGCACCGAGCCGATCGCCCCCAGCACCGCCATCGAGGTCACCATCATCGCCGTGACCTGGCGCGGCGTCATACCGATCGACTTGAGCATGCCCAGGTCGCGGCGCCGGTCGTGGGTGTTCAGGACGACCGTGTTGAACACACCGAGCGACGCGACCACGGCGAGCATCAGGGTGAGGACCGCGGCGGAGCCGATGATGGTCCGCGTGGTGTTGTTCGGACCGTTCAAAGTCGGGCTGATGCCGCGGTCGGCAGCCCCGGCGGCGCGGGCGTACGCCTGTGGGTCCGCGCCGTCGCGCAGCTTGACGTGGTAGGCGATGGGACGTTCCCGCGGTGCCAGGGCGGTGAACGTCGGCCAGTCGCCGGCCAGCACCCGGTTGTTGTCCATCATCGTCTCGCCGACGATGACGACCTCCTCCCGGCGGTCCCCCAGCTGCAGCCGGAGACGGTCGCCGACCCGCATGCCGTTCTGGCGCAGGAACGCCGAGCCGGCCGTGACCTCTCCGGTGCCGTGCGCCCACCGGCCCCTGGTGAGCATGCTGTCCAGCCCCGCGTCGCCGCGGCGGCCCTCCAGCTCGACCCGCAGCCCGGTCCCGGCGACCAGGGCGTTCACGTCTCCGCGCGCGGTGACATGGGTCGCGCCCGGCAGTGACCGCAGGAGCCGCTCCAGCGCGCGGTCCCCGTGCTCCGGCTGGATCTCCCTGCCGTGCCGGAAGCTGCTCGCGTACACGGTGACGTCGTACGGGTCGGGCCCCGGGCTGCTGAACCGGGTCATGGTGGTGGCCAGACCGGTCGCGAACGTCACCGTCGTCACACCCAGGACCACGGCGGCCAGCGTCAGCGCGCTGCGTCCCGGCCGGGCGAAGGGCAGTCCCGCACCCAGACTCACCGAGCGGGCCAGCCGGGTGCCCGCCAGCCGCCGCTGGATCGCCAGGGCCCGTCCCGCGCGCGGGGCACTGCCCGCACTGATCGCCCGCGCCGTCGGCAGCCGCCGCGCCCGCAGCGAGGGGGCGAGCGCCGCGAGGAGACAGACGGACGGCATGCCGAGCAGCGCGACGACGTTCACCCAGGGCGCGATGCCGACGCTGTCGTGGAACACACCCGCGTCCGGCCCCGTGAACACGAACTGGAAGAAGGGATGCGCCAGCAGGTTGCCGCATACCGTGCCGAGCGCGCAGCCGAGGACGGCGGGTACGGAGATCATGGCGAGGTACACGGCCAGCACCTGCCCCGGTGTGAACCCGAGCGCCTTGAGGATGCCGATGTGCCGGAAGCCGGAGATCACCGCACCCCCCACGACGTTGGCGACGATCAGCACCGACACCAGGATCCCGAGGACGCCGAAGGCCATCAGGTAGGGCGCGAACGCCCTCGCCGAGGCGCCGATGCGGTGCTTGAGCAGCAGATACGACTGGGTGCCCGTCAGCGCGTCGTCCGGCAGCCGGTCGGTCACCGGGGCCAGCCCGGCCCGCAACTCCTCGTCGGACGAGGCCTTGTCGAAGCGGAACAGCATCTGGGTCGTGGCCGGGTGCAGGGCCGCGATCTGGTCCGGGGCGACCCAGGCGTCGGCCGTGCGGCTCAGCTCGAAGCCGAATCCGACGATGGTGAGGGTCGGCCCCGAGGGCACCCGGAGCTTCTTGCCCAGGTCGTCCGCGGTCCAGTCCGGCTGCCGGTTGACCACCACCTCGCCGGGCCTGACGGCCCAGTGGCCCGCCCACAGGTCCACCTTGTCCACCGCCCCGCCCGGACCCGGCCGGCCCACGACCGTGATCTCGTCGCGGAGGCCGTAGTCGCCGCGACCGCGCGGGACCGTGAGGACCGCCTGGGCGAACGGCCCCGACACCGCCTCGACCCCCGGCGCCCGGGCCGCGCGCGCGAGTTGCGAGTCCGACACCCGGTCCCGGTCGAACGCGGCGGTCACATGCGGTCCCCGCTGCTCGGCGAAGGCCCGGTCGAAGGGCCCGGACGCCGCGGCGACCAGACCCAGCGCGACCACCGTCGACCCCGTGGACACGAGCGTGACCAGCCAGATGACCAGCGTCTGCAGCCGGCGTCTGCGCACCGCCGCCCGCGCGGCCTTCCACACCGCCCTCATGCCGCCGGCTCCAGGGCGTGCTCGCCGGTCACCCGGCCGTCGGCGAGCCGGACCAGCCTGCTCGCGCAGCGCCGGGCCAGATTCTCGTCGTGCGTGACCAGGACCAGCGTCTGGCCGATCTGGTTGAGGTCGAGCAGCAGGTCCATCACCTGTTCCCCGGCCCGGCTGTCCAGCGCGCCGGTCGGCTCGTCGGCCAGCAGGAGGGCCGGACGGTTCATCAACGCCCGTGCCACGGCGACGCGTTGCCGCTCGCCACCGCTGAGCACCGCCGGATAGGCGTTGCGGCGGTCCGCGATGCCGAGTTCCTCGAACAGTTCCAGCGCGCGGCGGCGGGCCTGCCGGGCCGGGCAGCCGGTCAGCTGCGCGGCCAGCGCGACGTTGTCGAGGGCCGACAGGTCGTCGATGAGGTTGAAGAACTGGAAGATCATGCCGATCCGGCGGCGCCGGTAGAGCGCGAGACCCTTCTCGCTCAACTCCCCGACGTTCTCGCCGTGCACGACGACCGTGCCGCCCGAGGGGCGGTCCAGACCGGCGATCATGTTGAGCAGGGTGGACTTCCCGCACCCCGAGGGCCCCATCACGGCGACCGCCTCCCCGCCCCGGATCTCCAGCGACACACCGCCCAGCGCCACCGTCTCGCCGTACTCCTTGCGTACGCCGTCGAGTCGTACGACGGCTTCTCCCGTTCCCGCCTCAGTGACCATGCGCATGACGCTAGAGGGGCGACGACGGTCCCGGCATCCTCCGCCGGACGGCACCTGGGTCCGGCCTCATCCTGGAGATGCAGTTCGCTGAATCCACGGGCCGATGCGGAGGCCGGACCCGTCTGCGAGAGTGAACCCATGGGGGAACAGGACGTGTTGGCGGCCGCGCTGGGCCTCGCGTGCGCGGCCGTCGCAGGGCTGGCGGCCGCCCGGGTGCGCACCCGGCGCCGGTGGCAGGCGGCCGTGGGGGAGCGGGGCTGGCTGCTGGAACGGGAGCGGGAGAGCGCCGCGAGTGCCGCGGTCGCGGACGAACGCGACCGCATCGCCCGTGAGTTGCACGACATCGTCAGTCACAACGTCAGCCTCATGGTCGTCCAGGCCGGTGCGGCCCGCGAGGTGCTGCGCACGATGCCCGACCAGGCGGCCGTCGCGCTCGGGGCCGTCGAGGACGCGGGACGCGGTGCCATGACCGACCTGCGTCATCTGCTGGGCCTGCTGGCGCCCTCGCCGGCCGGCGAGGACGTGGACCCGGGACCGGGCGGCGGCCGCCAGGACGCGCCGCCCGCCCCGCAGCCCGGCCTCGACCGCCTGGGACCCCTGGTCGACCGGATCTCGTTCGCCGGGCTGCCCGTCGAGGTACGGATCTCCGGCGACCCGCGCCCCCTCCCGCAGGGCATCGACGTCACCGCCTACCGCATCGTCCAGGAGGCCCTGACCAACGCGCTCAGACACGGCGACGGCGGCAAGGCGGAGGTGACCGTGCGGTACGCCGACCACGCCCTGCGTGTGGAGGTCCTCAACACCGGTCCCAGCGTGCTCACCGGTTCCGCATCCGGCCGGCCGGCGTCCCCCCGGCGCCACGAGGGCGCGGGGCGCGGGCTGATGGGCCTGCGCGAGCGGGTCGCGGTGTACGGCGGCGACCTGGACGCCAGACGCCGACTGGGCGGCGGCTACCGGGTCCGGGCACGCATACCGCTGGACCGACCGTGACCGCGGCCGAGGCCCCCGCCGCAGAAGGTCCCCGTGTGCCCGGCAGCCCGATGGATCCGGAAAGGCCCCTCATGACTCCCGCCGTGCATCCGGAAGTCCCGGCCACCTCGGTGGCCGCAACGGAGCGGTTGCCCCGGGTACTGATCGTCGACGACCAGACCCTGATCAGGACCGGATTCCGGCTGATCCTGACGGCCCGGGGCATCGAGGTGGCGGGCGAGGCCGCCGACGGGGCCGAGGCCGTCGCCGCGGCGCGTGAGCTGCGGCCGGACGTCGTGCTGATGGACATCCGCATGCCGAACATGGACGGGCTGGAGGCCACCCGGAGGATCCTGGAGCAGACCCCGGACTGCCGGGTCCTGATGCTGACCACGTTCGACCTGGACCGGTACGTGTACACGGCCCTGTCCCTCGGCGCGAGCGGCTTCCTGCTGAAGGACGTCACCCCGGAACACCTGGCGGCGGCCGTACGGCTGGTGGACACCGGCGACGCCCTGCTGGCCCCGTCGATCACCCGGCGGCTGGTCGAGCGCTACGCCGCCCAGTCCGAGCGGACCCCCGCGGTGCCCGCGGACCTGGCCGCGCTGACGCCCCGGGAACGGGAGGTGCTGACCCTGATGGGCCGGGGCCTGTCCAACACCGAACTGGCCGTCGAGCTGACGCTGAGCGAGGCCACGGTCAAGTCCCACGTGGCGCGGATCTTCGCCAAGCTGACCCTCCGCGACCGCGCCCAGGCGGTCGTCCTCGCCTACGAGACGGGCCTGGTCAGACCGGGGGAGCGCTGACCGTCCGCACCGATGCGCCACGTCGACTCGCGACGCACCCGCTCCGTGGGCAGGATCACCGCCGCCGGGTCCTCGCCCCCGATCCGGGCGAGCAGTACGCGGACTCTCGTTGCACGTAACCCACCTTGGAGCCCAGCCAGATCGGCTTGCCGCGGACGACCGGCGGCACGCCCGCGTCGCGACAGCTGCTCCGTGGCCTCGGCGTCTTCTGCTGGGAGGCCACCCCGGACCGCCGTCACCGGCAACGGCTGGGACCCGGCCGACGCCGGCTCCGGCGACGGACGGGAGACCCAGGCCCCGTTCGGTTACGACGGCAAGGCGCCCTCCTCGATGACGTGGTTCGGCCACCGCTGAGCCTCCACTGACCGGGCCCGGCCGCAACAGGGGACGGCCGGGCCCTCCCCTCTCTTCCTTGTGCCACCGGCCCTCCGGGGGCACCCGGGCCGAACAGCCCTATGCCGTAAGGACGTTCGGTCCCGGACAAGGGTCGTGGAGTCCCGGACGCGGCGGTGCGCGCTGCGGGACAGTGGGAGGCCAAGGACGACTCGGCCCGGACGGAGGCGACGAGATGCTGAGGACTCCCGTCGGCGAAAGGCGCCTGGACATTCTGGAGTGGCTGAAGGACCCGGCCGCCCACTTCCCTCCGCAGCGCCACGGCGATCCCGCGGAGGACGGCGTGACCGCACGGGCCGTCGCCGCGAAGCTCGGCGTGTCCCGCCGGGTCGCGGACACCCACCTTGGCCTTCTCACCCGTATCGGCCTGCTGCGCACCAGGCGGATCGGGCACCGCACCTACTACCGGCGCGACGAGGTCCGGATCGCCGAGGTGGCGCGGATGTTCGAGAAGGGCTGGTGACGGGTTCCCGCCCCCGTCAGATGGGTCTCCCGAGTCCTTCGGAAGCGGTTGCCGCTCCGCTGCCGCCGTCGGGACGGCGAGGGCTGTTCGCCCGGTGTGCCGGTCTCGGCCGCCCAGGCGGTGAGCGCCATGTCCCGGGGTGACGACGGAGCCGAGCCGCGCCCGCCCCGAACGCGGCAGGCTTCCCACCTGGATGACGAACCACTGTGCACTGCGGGAGAGTTGCCCCGAGGTGGCGCACGGCCGGGCGCCGACGAAGCAGAGAGGCAGGGCACGCATGGACCGTCCCACCGTACTCGTCCCCCGTCAGCACGTCGCCATAGGCGGCCACGGCCCGGAGGACGTGGTGGCCGACGCCCGTGGCCGTGTCCTCACCGGTGTCGACGACGGCCGCATCCTGCGCATCGACGGGCTCACCGGCCCGGCCGCGGCCCGCGTGGAGGTGCTCGCCGAGACCGGCGGCCGTCCCCTCGGCCTCGAGCTCCTCCCGGACGGCGACCTGCTGGTCTGCGACGCCGAACGCGGACTGCTCCGGGTCGGCCTCGACGACGGCGTCGTCCGCGTCCTCGCCGACTCGGTCGCGGGGGAGCGGCTGCGGTTCTGCAGCAACGCGGTCGCCCTCTGCGACGGCAGCGTGTATTTCACCGTCTCCAGCCGCCGCTACCCCCTCGCCCACTGGATCGGCGAGGTCGTCGAGCGGACCGGCACCGGACGCCTGCTGCGGCTCCCGCCCGGCGGGGACACCCCGGAAGTCGTGCTGGAGGGGCTGCAGTTCGCCAACGGCCTCGCACCCGCCGCCGACGAGTCCTTCCTCGTCGTCGCCGAGACCAGCGCGTACCGCCTCACCCGCTTCTGGCTCACCGGCCCGCGCGCCGGACACGCCGAACCCTTCGCCGAGGACCTCCCCGGCATGCCCGACAACCTCTGGCGCGGCCGGGGGGACGGCCCGATCTGGGTGGCGCTGGCCGGCCCGCGCGTCCCCCCGCTGAACCTGCTGCACCGGACCCCGCCCGCCGTGCGCCGCGCCGCTGCCCGGGCCGCCGTGCGCGCCCCGTACCGCCCGACGGGCACGATCGGCGTCCTGGCCCTCGACGACGACGGCCGTACGGTCCACCACCTCACCCGCCGCGGTTCCCGGTTCCGCATGGTCACCAGCGTCTGCGAGACCGACGGACACCTGATCCTGGGGAGCATCTGGGAACGTGGCGTCGCGGTGTGCGAGCGGCCCGCGAAGTGACCCCCGCGTACGCCCGGCGGTACCCTGTTGCCCGGCCGTGATCACCCGGCAGCGGGGCCGAACAGGAGACGTACGACCATGACCGCCCCGGAAGCCGAGAGCCTCCGTGCCCAGCCCAGCCCGTCCAGGCGGTCCGCCCGGCGTGCTCAGATACCGGTCCTCGCCGTGGTCGCGCTCGGCGGCGCGCTCGGCGCGACGGCCCGTTACGCCCTCTCCCTGTGGTGGCCCACGGCGGCCGGAGGCTTTCCCTGGGCGACGTTCGTGACAAACGTCACCGGCTGTGCCGTGATAGGCGTGTTCATGGTGATCATCACCGACGTGTGGGCCGCCCACCGCCTCGTGCGCCCCTTCTTCGGCACCGGTGTGCTCGGCGGCTTCACCACCTTCTCCACCTATGCCGTCGACATCCAGAGACTGGTCGACGGCGGTCACCCCGCCAAGGGGCCGGCCTACCTCGCCGCGACCCTGTTCGCGGCCCTCGCCGCGGTGTGGCTCGCCTCCGCCGCGGCCCGACGCGTCCTGACCGGGAGGCAGCGATGACCAGACTCACCGGGCGCGCCCTGCGTGTGACCGTCTACATCGGCGAGAACGACACCTGGCACCACAAACCCCTCTACTCCGAGATCGTTCACCGCGCGCACGCGGCCGGTCTCGCCGGCGCCAGCGTCTTCCGCGGCGTCGAGGGTTTCGGCGCCTCGTCGCGGATCCACACCTCGCGGCTGCTGTCGCTGAGCGAGGACCTCCCCGTGGCCGTCGTCATCGTGGACACAGAGGAGCGCGTACGCGCCTTCCTCCCGCAGCTCGACGAGCTGGTCACCGAGGGACTGGTGACCCTGGACGACTGCGAGGTCATCCGGTACGTCGGCCGCGACGACAGTCCGGGCAGAACGGACTCGAAGGGTAAGAAGTCGTTGTGAACTGGCTGTTGGTCGTCCTCGGGGCCGTGATCGGTGCTCCACTGCGCTACCTGACCGACCGCGCGGTGCAGTCGCGCCACGACTCCGTCTTCCCCTGGGGCACGTTCGTGGTGAACATCACCGGCTGCCTGATCCTGGGGCTGCTGACGGGCGCGGTCTCGGCGGGCGCCGCGAGCACACACCTCCAGCTCCTGCTGGGCACCGGGCTGTGCGGGGCCCTGACGACCTACTCGACGTTCTCCTACGAGACCCTCAGGCTGACCGAGACGGGTGCGGGGCTCTACGCTGCCGCCAACGTCGTCGCGAGTGTGACGGCGGGGCTCGGTGCGGCCTTCGCCGGGGTGTCGGTCGCCGAAGTGCTGTGGGCGTAGGCACACGGCGGTTCACCCGGCATAGTAAGACTGTCTACAGCACTGTCGACCAACTCCTCAGAACTGGATCCCATGAGTGCCATCTCCGTCGGTCAGGCCGTCGTCCTCGGAGTCGTCGAGGGGGTGACCGAATTCCTCCCCGTGTCCTCCACCGGCCACCTCAAGATCACCGAGGGGCTCATGGGCATCCCGGTCGACGACAAGTCGGTCGTCGGGTTCTCGGCGGTGATCCAGGTCGGCGCCATCGCCGCCGTGCTGCTGTACTTCTTCAAGGACATCGTGCGGATCGTCTCGGCGTGGGGCCGCGGTCTGCGCAACCGTGAGGAGCGCTACCACCACGACTACAAGTTCGCCTGGTGGGTGATCTACGCGACCGTCCCGATCGTCGCGGTCGGCCTGGCCGCAAAGCCGCTGATCGACGGCCCGCTGGCCTCGCTGTGGGTGGTCGCGGGCTCGCTGATCGTCGGCAGTGGTGTGATGTGGGCGGCGGACCAGATGGGCCGCCACAAGCGCGGTGAGGACGACACCTCGTTCAAGGACGCGATGCTGGTCGGCTCGTCGCAGATCCTCGCCCTGCTCTTCCCCGGCTTCTCCCGCTCCGGTGCCACCATGTCCACCGGTCTCATCCTCGACCTGGACCGTGTCGCCGCCACCCGCCTCTCCTTCTTCCTGGGCATCCCGGCCCTGACCGGCGCCGGCGTGTACGAGCTGAAGGACGCCCTGGGCGCGGGCGTGGGCGCCGCCCCGCTGGCCGTCGGCACCGTCGTGTCCTTCGTCGTCGCCTACGCCTCCATCGCCTGGCTGCTGAAGTTCGTCGCCAAGCACTCCTTCAACGCGTTCGTGATCTACCGCATCGTCATCGGCCTGGTGCTGTTCGGCCTGCTCGGCGCGGGTGTGCTCGACAGCTGATCCGGAACCGGCCGGACCGGCTCGGTCCAACCCCATCGGGCGTGAAGTCTTCTTTCGGGCTTCACGCCCTTTGAATTTTTCCTTTCGGCGCCCTTGACATCACCCTCCGTCCGCCCGGAACATCTCTCCCGTGAACCTGTCAGACAGCCAGACAGGTGGTGCGGGACCGCGGCGCGTCAGCGCCATGGAAGCGGTGCTCGCCCACCTCCGCGGTGCCATCGAGCGCGGCGACCACGCCATCGGCGACAAGCTCCCCTCCGAGGCCGAGCTGTGCCGGACCCTCGAGGTCTCCCGCCCGGTACTCCGCGAGGCGCTGCGCGCCCTGCAGACGATGGGCCTGACGGTCTCCAGGACCGGCAAGGGCACCTTCGTGGTGGCGAACGCCGTCGAGGACCCCACCTTCGGCGACTACGCGGCCAGCGACCTGCTGGAGGTGCGCCGCCACATCGAGGTCCCGGTCGCCGGGTACGCTGCCCTGCGCCGCACCCCCGAGAACCTGGACCACCTGGCCCACCTGCTCGACCGCATGGAGCGGGAGACGGACACCACCGCATGGGTCGCGATGGACACCCTCTTCCACCTCGCCGTGGCCGAGGCGGCCCAGAACCCGGTGTTCCGCCGGGTCATCGAGGAGATCCGGGACGCACTGGCGCGTCAGTCGGCCTTCCTCAACCAGCTGGGCGGGCGCCGCGAGCAGTCCAACCGCGAGCACCGGGCCATCGTCGAGGCATTGATCGACGGCTCCGAGCTCGATGCCGTGGAGGCCATGTCGCACCACCTCGACCGCGTCGAGACGACCCTCACCGACATCGTGCGCCCCGGACACGCGGACACCCCACGGAAGGCGGACCCGAGGCGTGAGTGAGCAGCACCTCAACGGCACCGGCCTCTTCCCCGGTGCGGGCGGCCGCCTCGCCGACGCCGCCCCGTCCCTGTTCATCGCGTACGCGTTCTGCGGGATCCTCGCGTTCCTGGCCGTCCGCGCCCTCGGTGAACCGGTGCCGTACCGGCCCTCCTCCGCCTCGCCACCCGGGGCATGATCATGCTCTGTCACCCGCTCTTCCGGCGGAAGACCCAGCGGGGCGGGGCGCCCCCCCCCCCCCCGCGACGGGCGCCTGACCCCCGACCCCAACAGCAGATAGCGGCCGGCCCCGCCCCCTCGCC
>NZ_JBHYKH010000100.1:17450-22141 GCF_042741275.1 Streptomyces sp. NPDC058964 | reverse complement strand
GCCGGCCGCGCGGCGGGCGGGTGCCGCGGCGGGCGGGGCCGCGTCCCCTCCCCCCCCTCGCCCCCGCGCCCCGGCCCCGGGGGGGGCGGCCCCCCCCCCCCCCCCCCCGGGGTATGGGCGCGGTGCGGCCCAACAGACGTGGCCAGGTTCAGTCGACGGGGTCGCCTCCGAACTGTTCCATGGGGGTGGTGTTCCCGGCCGGAGCGGCCTGGCCCGTGCCGGCGGGCAGCCGGTCGAGCCCGATCACGAGCGGTACGGCCAGCACGCTGATCGCGGCGAGGAACATCCAGGGCAGCGCAGCACCGCCCTCCAGGAGCGCTGTGAGCAGCGCCGGGGCGACGGCAGCACCGATCGACCAGGACATCTGGTAGACGCCCAGATAGCGGCCCCGCAGGTGCGCGGGTGCCATCACCACGCTCAGTTCGCTGGTCGGCGGCGAGCCGAGCATCTCGCCTACGGTGTAGAGCACCATCGCGATCAACAGCCCGACGACCACCGCCCAGCCGGGCAGCACGAGCAGCGCGCCGAAGACGGCGAACGCCGCCGCGTTGAACAGCAGAGCCAGCACCAGCACCGTCACCGGCCCGCGGGACTCGATCCACCGGCTGGCGAGCGTCTGGAGCAGTGCGACCATGGCCGCGTTCAGCACGACGATCACACCGACGATCCAGGCGCTGACGGCGAGGTTGTCCACTGCGTAGACGGCGAGCAGCACGGAGATCACCGTGGAGGCGAAGACGAAGGAGATGTTCGTCGCGACCAGCCGCAGATACCGGGAGTCCTTCAGTACGGTGAGATAGCCGGCCGAGGGCTGTCCGGTGGTTTCGCCCGCTGTCTGCTCCGGCCGGACGGGCTCTGGCTCGTTGGGCTCGGCGTCGGCTGCCTCGTTCGTGTCCGCGCCTCGCAAAGTGAGAACGAGCCAGCCTGCGACGGCGAAGGTGACCGCGTTGATCACCATGACCGTCCGCAGCCCGGCGACTGTTCCGATGCTCAGGGCCACCGCGGACACGACGCCGCCGAAACCGACACCGACGTTACGCATGGCACGCACGAAGCCGAACCAGCGGGCCCGCTCGACGCCCCGGGCGACCAGCACGGTGAGTGGACTGTTGCCCATCCAGAAGGCGGTGGAACCCAGTTGCACCACGAACTGCCACAACACGATCTGCCAGGCCGTGTGAGAGAACTGGAAGCCGATGAACCCAGCCACCGATATCCAGTTGCCCGCGCCGACCACGATGCGCGGGCCGAACTTGTCCAGCTGGTGCCCGATGACGAGCGGAAAGGGCAGGGCGAGCAGCTGGCCGGCAGTGAGCGCGGCACCGACGGCGACCAGTGACAGCGTCGTCGTATTCACGAAGAAGACGACGGTGAACGCCACCACCAACCCGTTTCCCAGGCTGTCGATGAGGTTGGCCGTGACGAAGCGGCCTTTTCCCGTGAGGTTCGGCAGACCCCAGGCCGTCTGAAACCGTTGCCACGCCGAAGGTGCGGGGGATTGCTGCGGCATCATGACTTCTCTTTACTTCGCCGCGCCGGCGGGCAGCTCGCTCTGGTAGAAGACGGCAGCGCTGCACGCCTTGGCATGCGATGCGATGGAGATGATGCCGCCCGAACCGGCCGGCACCACTTTGGCGTAGGATCCGGCACAACCGTCCGGGGTGTAGAACAGGCCATAGGCCGCATGCCATTCCTCGGTTTCCCCGGATACCGGGTCCACCACGAGTTCAGACCGCGGCATCACCCTCTGTTGCACGATGCATCCTTCTTCGGCGTAGTTCTCCAGAGCCCGCTGCCAGGTGGCGTCGTCCGTCTCCCAGCCCACCACGACGCCGACTCCGCCGCCGCGCCCGTTGACCTTGAGGATCAACTGTTCGCGCCGCGCTAGGCATTCGTCGACGAAGTCGGTGTCGGCCTTGAGCACGTCAGTGTTGATCAGGCGGGTCCAGGGCAGCACCCGGTCGACGAGCCGGCACTCGTCCTCGCTGAAGGTGCGCCGCCACGTCGGGTCCGAAAGCAGCGCCATACAGGCTTTGTTGGCGAAGACGTTGCTGGAGAGCGGGGTCCACAACAGTGTCCCGCCCGCCTGGTGCGCGCGGAGCAGCGGAGCGATCAGGTCCCAGCCGCCGGGCTCCTCGGCGATCTGGTCCGGGACGAAGGCGCGGTAGACCACGTCGATCTTCTTGTCCCCGAGGTAGAGCGTCCCATCGCGTTCGTGCACGTCGGAGACCTCGGCCAGGAAGATGTCGAAACCCGCGGAGCGCAGTGCGGACTGGAAGTTGAGCCAGAGTTCGCCGTAGTCCGTCATTCCGCCACGCCATTCGAGCATCGCCACCACAGGCTCGCGGCCGGGTGCCACCCGAGCGCCGAAGCGGCGCAGCGCCTCGACCACGGCACGGATGGGATGCACATAGCGGAGCCGGTGCCGGCGCGCGAAATCGGCGAAGGCACCGACCTCCATCGTCGCCTGGGACATTTCACTCGCGAGAGCCCAGCCGCCGGACTCGCTCCCCAGATTCGTCTCAAGGAGCTTGAACGAGGTGCCGTCGTGGTACATGTCGGCCCGGCCGAATGAGGGTGGCACCAGGTCACCGAACCGCCGAATCGCCTCCCAGCGGCCGTCGGTGATACCGAGCACCCTTCGGAAAGCGTCCAGATCGCCGCCGAACATCCGGTCTGGCAAGGAAAAGAGAATGTCGACCAGGTGCTGCAGGTCATCGGAGAACTCGCGAAGCTCTTGCTCGGCGACGAAGAGGGGCCTGGCCAGGTACTCGCCGTGCCAAGGTACCAGCGTCGGGAAGTTCTTGACGTGCTGGGCGACCGTGGGCAGGTCGCTGCCCGGCGCGCGGAACTCCTCGTTGTACTGGGCCGTTACCCGCTCCGCCGACATGCGATCTCCGCTCCTGCTCGCTGGTGAGTGAGCCCCTAGGCCCGCGGGGGCCACTGTTCCACTCCGGCTCCCGTTGCGACTCAATTGGGGCTCAATTGGGGCTCAGTTGCCGGCCGATGACCCCTGCGGACGCTGAGCATCTGTGTTAGGAATGGCATTCTTGAACCCCCGGAAAAAGGCTGCCGTCGATGATTTGAACAAGCAGGACACGAAACCCCCGGGCTTTTCCCTAGTTGCTCTCAGACATCTCCTCGGTTAGCAGTTCAAATCAGTCACGTCAACCGCTCGCCGCACACGGCCGGACAGCACCTGCGAGAGATGTGCGGCACATTCAGCGCCCGATCGCGCAGCAAACTCGCGGGCACGGTCAGGCAGAGACTATGGAGGCGCCATGACCGCCACTACGGACACTTTCGTCGACGCCGTCGGAGGGCTCGGGGACACAGAGTGGGACCGGCTCGCCGGCGGCAGGTTCTACTCGTCGGCGCTGTGGCTGCGGGTGTGCGCCCTCGACCCAGGGGCGGTCTCCGGCGGACTGCACGTACGGACCCCGGGCGGTGGCCGGGCCGCGATTCCCGTGGCAGCGGTGACCGAGGAGCCCAACCCGGATCTGCGGTGGCACGATCTGCTTGCCGCGCGCGGCCTGCCGGCGCCCGAGCCGGGCGGCCTGCTCATCGGCCAGCGCCGCGGCTACCTGGCGCACCTGCTCACCGGTGAGGGTACCGATCGGACCGAGGCGGCCGCCGAAGTGCTCGACGCGGTCCGTGCGCTGCGTTCACCCGTGCACGAGGACGCGAAGATCGCCCGCGTGGCGATGTACCTGACCACCGAGGACGTGACGGTGTTGCGAGCGGCGGGCGTGCGGACCGCCCCGGTCGCGCTGAAGACCGACGCCTGGATCGAGATCCCCCCTGGCGGCTTCCCTGCCTGGCTGGAATCGCTGTCGGCGCACCGGGCCCGTCGTATCCGCAGCGAGATAAGGAAGTTCGAGAAGGTCGGATACGAGCTGGAGCACCGGACGCTCGCCGAGTCCTGGCAGGACGTCGCCCGGCTGCTGGCCCGTTCGCTGGCGCGCTACGGCAGAACTGTCGACGTGGCCCCGATGGCCGAGTCCTTCCGCAAGCAGGGTGAACTCGCCGGTTCACACGCCCAGGTGGTGCTGTGCTCGCGCCCCGGCGAACCTCCCGTCGGCTTCTGCATGTACTACCGCCGGGGCGACACCGTGTACCTGCGGGCACTGGGCCTCGACCACGACCGACTCGCCTCGGCCGCCGAGTACTTCAACCTCACCTACTACATGGCGGTCCGCCTGCCGGGAGTGCGCTGGGTGCACGCGGGCACCGAGACCGCGGAAGGAAAGGCGCTGCGCGGCGCGAGGCTCCGGCCGCTGTGGCTGCTGGACCTGTCCGAGGACAGCCCGCTGACCGGGTACGACGAGGAGATCCGCGCGCACAACCACGCCCTGCTCGCCCGTCTGCGCGACTCCTCGCCCGCGGTGTCCGGTGCCCTGGAGTACGAGCTCTGGGAGCCGTACTGCTGAGGCCGACCGCCGCCGAGGACAGAGGAGTTCTCCGACGCCGCGGACTCAGGCCGACTCTCGTGGGAATCCACGAAGGAGTCGGCCGGGTCCATTGACGTGGCTTCACTTCACCGTCGTGGTGCCCATGGCTGCGTCTGTGCACGAGAGCGCCGTCGGGTTCAGGCCGCCGGAGAAGGCCGGGGGCGGGCCCGCGGATTGCGGGGTGAGGGCCGGGCGGGGTGTGGTGGGGCGGGGGGCGGGGGGGGACCGGGCGGGGAGAAC
>NZ_JBHYKH010000100.1:7742-17440 GCF_042741275.1 Streptomyces sp. NPDC058964 | reverse complement strand
GTGGTGGGGCCCTTGGCGGCGTCTGTCCACGAGAGCGCGGTGGGGTTCAGGCCGCCGGAGACGGCCGCCGCCGACACGGGTATTGCCGGGACGGCTCCGGCGTACTGGTGTCGGCGGCGAGTACGAGGTGCACACGGCCGGGTTCACGAGAGCTTCGACGGCGTGGAGAGGTTCGTCCGGCCCGGCGACACTGCCGTCCGGGGATTTCCGTCATCGCGCTCTCGCTAGGGTCTGCGGGCTCAGGTCATCAGGTTCATGTCGATGATGAGCATGTCGCGCACTCCCGAGGCAGCCTCGGGGACGATCGGCGAGACCTCGTGGGTGATCATGTTGTCGTCGATGAACATGGTGTCGAGCGGCTGGACCAGGGTGGTCTGCACGATGTCGCCGCCGTCGTTGGGGTGGACGGTGGAGAGGCCTCCGGTGACGCCCTCGCGGCGCATCAGGTGCATCCCGACGTAGGAGTGCCCGTCGCGGTGGCGGCCCTCGGGAGTGGGGAGGCCGTCGGCGTCGGCGCGGGCGACGACGCGGACCAGGTGGACCCCGGTCCTCCACGAGTTGTTGCCGCCGGCCGCGGTCGCCATCCGGGCGTTGAAACCGACCAGGGCGCGCATGGTGGGGCTGAGCAGGAGGTCCTTGGCGACCGGTTCGAAGAGCCGGTCCTTGCCCTCCCACAGCGGGATCGAATCCTGACGGAAGACGGCGTGGGGCAGGACCTCGTAGGTGACGGTGTCGCCGTCGACGACGACGTGCAGCCGGCTGTAGCGGCGCTCGCGGTACACGCCGACGCCGTCGACCTCGGTGTCGACCGGCAGGTCTTCCCAGGCGCCGCGGAGTTCCTCGAGGTCGGCGTCGCTGATCAGTCCGGCGAGTTCCTCCTTGGGTATGACGACGAAGCCGGTTCGGCGGACCTGCTCCGCGAAGGCGGGTACGCCGTCATGGAGCTGTCGGCCGGTGGTCGGTGTGTCGCTGGTGCTGGCGGGCATGCTGGTTCCCCTTTGCAGTGTTCGGCAAGATCGGAGCGAGGTTCTGCGCCTGGCTGCCGTGGCCGGCCGCCTTGACACGCTCCAGGTCAATCCCGCTCCTCGTACTCGACGTGCAGCGTCCGTGAGAGGTGGGCGAGGAAGGCCGCGGCCTCCGCATCCGACTCGTGGTGCGAGAGCACGACCGCCGGGTTTCCGGTCCAGTCCGGGTAGGGGCGCAACAGCGCTCCGGGACCGGCGGTCTCCACCACGTAGTCCACCCGCGGGTCGGCGCGCACCGCTTCCAGGCCGCGTATCCGCTTGACCCGTCCGCCGCTGCCGATCGGCACCAGATAGGCTGCCGCGTGGCCGGCCGGGGCCGGATCCTCGCGCCAGCAGAGCGGCTCCTGGCCGAGGTGGATGCGCAGCGCCTCGGCTGCCAGGTCGATCCCGCTGCTGACGTGGGTGAGGTGGTGCATGTTGCCTCCGCCTCCGAGGCGGGCGGTCATCTCCAGCAGGACCGGCCGTACTCCGCCCACCAGCCGCAGTTCGGTGTGCGTGGTGCCTTCCGTGACGCCGAAGGCGTGGTGGGCGCCGATCACCTCCGCCTCGATCGCGGCGAGTATCTCGGCCGGCAACTGGGCGGGGGCCCGCAGCGTGGTCTCCTCGAAGTAGGGCCCCGTCAGTTCTCCCTTCCAGCTGACGGCACAGACCCGCACCTGACCGTGGAACACGAGGGATTCCGCGGAGATCTCCGGCCCATCCAGATATTCCTCGACCAGCACACCGGTGTCCGAGTTCGATCCGTCGGCGGCGCCCATGTGGGTTTCGACGAGACGCCAGGTGCGGGCCACGGCCTGCTCGAGGCTGTCCCTGTCATCCGCACGGATGACCGCGAAACTGGAGTGGCCGTTCGCCGGTTTGACCACGACGGGGAATCGCAGGGTCAGGGCGTCGGTCCAGTGGTCCGGATCCTTCACGACCACGAAGCCGGGCACGCCCAGCCCCGCTTCCAGGAGGCGTTGGCGCATGCTGCGCTTGTCGCGCACCACCGCCGCCGCCTCCTCGGTCAGCCCGGGGAAGCCCAGCTCCCGAGCGGCGCGCGCCACGAAGGGAATGACCCTTTCGTTGCCCGACATGATGCCGTCGAAGGGCTCTTGCCGGTTGCGGTCGGCGAGGGCGGACAACGCTCCGTCCGGGTCGTCGTCGATGTCCAGTGGCAGCAGTTCGATCACCGCGTCGGGCCGCCCGGCGGACTCCAACGTGTCGTCCCCCCTGGGGACGAGGATCAGGTCGACACCGGCACGTTCGGCAGCTTCGAACGCCCAGGGAAACACGGACAACTGACCGACGAGGACGAGTTTCGGGCGCTTCGGCATGACGGTTCTCCAAGGGATCGGCTGTGTGGAAAGGTCTGTAAGGGCCGCGCTGGCCGGGACGGTTCTGTGCGAGGTCGTCCCGGCGATCAAGGGGCCGAGCAGGCTGATCAGCCCGTGGACGGAGTCACGCTTGGCCGAAGCGTCTGCCGCGCACCGCGCGCCGAAGACCCGCGATACGAGGGGCACGATGGCATCGGGACCGGGACCAGGGCCGTCATGCGGAGCGCATGACCGGCGTGCTGCTCGGCGGTACCGCGATCGGACTTGTCCCGGGCTCCCATTCGTAGGAGAACCGGCCGTTCACACTCGGATGTTGTGGGCGCAGCAGGTAGTTCTCTGCCAGTTCCTCCAGCAGGTCCTCGGCGCGCTGGTTGCTGACTCCGAGGGCCGCGGCGGCAAGTGCCGGGGTGAGCCGGTCGGGGGTGACGGAAGACGACAGCGCGTAGGCCAGGGACCGCGACTCGGCGGACAGTGTTGCGAGCGTCCGGTCGAATCCTGCCCACACGCCCAGCGGATCGCTGTCGGCGCCGCCGGACGCGAGGACCCAGGCGGTGGCCTGCCGAGCCGTCCAGTGCGGGCGGCGGCGCAACTGCGCGGCGATCGCGAAGAGCGCGCCCGGCAGCCCCCGGCACAGCCGGGCGAGCTGTCGCAGTCCTTCGGGGTCCAGGACGATGGGGTGTCCCGGCACGGAGGATGCCAGCAGTCGCAGGCAGTCGTCGAAGGGCAGTCCGGCGAGATCGACGTGGGCTGCCGTCGAGGACACGAACAGACGTCGACGGCTGCCGATGACCACGCCGCAGCCGGCACCTGACGGCAGCAGCGGCGTCAGCTCCTTCACGTCGCACACGTCGTCGAGCACCACCAGAACGCGCAGGTCGGCGGTCCAGGTACGGAACAGCAGGCTCAGGTCGGTCGTGTTCTGGCGCAACTGCTCCTCGGTCGCCCCGAGTCCGCGCAGGAACGAGCGGAGGATCTCGGCCGGCCGCACCCGCCGGCCGGCGCCGTCGCGCAGATGTGCGTGGAGCCGCCCGTCCGGGTAGTGACCGCTCGCCTGATGTGCGGCGTGCAGACACAGTTCGCTCTTCCCCGTGCCGGGGGCACCGCCCACGACCACGAGCGGCCGGTCCTGCCGCGCCCGGCCGGTCAGCACTGATGTGAGACGCGCCAGCTGGCCGGCGCGTCCGGTCAGACGCTCGCGCGGGGCCGGCAGATGGCAGGGGGCCCGGGTGGCCGTGGTCACGACCGTGAGCCGCCCGCCGGGACGCAGCAGGGCTTCGTCCGACGTGAGCACGGCTGTGTGCAGGGCCTGGAGGTGGGGCGAGGGATCGAGTCCGAGTTCGGCGGCGATCCGCTCGCGTGCCAGCCGGTAGACCTGAAGCGCTTCCGCCCGCCGGTCCATGCGGTAGAGGGCCGTCATCAGATTGCCCTGGGCCCGCTCGTCCGTCGGTTCCTGCACGGCCATCGAGGTGAGTTCGTTGAGCACTTCGTGGTGGCGGCCGAGGTGCAGGTCGGATTCGATGCGCAGGTGGTGCGCGGTGGTGCGCAGTTCCTTCAGTCGGATGGCCTCGGCCTTCAGCATGGGCCCCTTGCGTATGTCCACCAGGGCCTCGTCCCGCCACAGCCGCAGCGCCGCGGCGGCCGTGTCACGGGCCCGGGCGAAGTCTTCGTCGTGGAACTCCGCTCGGGCACGGGCGAGCAACGGCTCGCAACGGAAGACGTCCACGTGGTCGGCGGGCAGCGACAGCTGGTAGCCGCCGTCGACCGTGCCCAGCAGGGGCCCGGTCGCACGCACCGCGCCGCCGCTTCTCGGATTGCCGAGGGAGAACCGCTTCCTGAGCTGGTACACATACGTCTGCAGCGCGGTGTGCACGCTGGCCGGCGGATTGTCGTTCCACAGCTCGTCCACGAGGTGCTCGAAGGGCACGATCCGGCCTGCGTTCAGCACGAGCACCGCCAGCGTCTGGCGTACTTTCTGGGCGGCCGGCGCCATGTCGACGTGGTGATCGTCCCCATAGGCCTGAAGCGGCCCGAGAAGGTTGACTCTCATGAAAATCGCCTGTCTCAGGTTCGTTCGGTCTCCGCGGACCGGCCGGGTGCGCCACCGCCGGGCCCGACCACTCGGGCCGGGCGGTGACAATGCGCTCTGCCGCCCGGTGTCAGGAGTTCCTGGACCCGGCTGCCGCGGCCAGGTGGGGATGGTGTCGGGCAACGATGTCGGGGAAGGAGCGGATCAGCCCCTTCATGACGTTGTCGCCGTAGAGGGCGAACAACGGGTTGCCGACGACGTCGATGACCCCGTCGGCGCCCTCGACATACGGGCTGGGCAGTGGCTGCATCGTGGCGTCCAGCCGAGGGTTGTAGAAGAAGGGAATGGAGTAGCGGTGGATGCCCGGGGCGGGACGGACCACCCGGTGGAGGGTGGCGCGCACATAGCCCCGTGTCGCCACCTCCAGCAGTTCTCCCAGATTGACCACGAACGCCCCCGGGATCACCGGTACGTCGGCGAACCGGCCCTCCTCGACCGCGACTTGGAGGCCTCCGTTGTCGTCCTGGACGAGCAGGGTGAGCAGCCCGAGGTCGTTGTGAATGCCGGTTCCCTGGTCGGAGCCGGTGTCCTCGTTCGTCTGCGTGGGACCGGGGTAGTGCAGGAGTTTGAGGTGGATCTGTGGATCCGGGTCGACCACGTCGTCCATGAACTGGGCGGGGGCGTCGAGCGACTCGAGCAGGAGTCGCAGCAGTCGATGCGAGAGTTCGGTCAGCCGGGTGATCCACGACTCGACAGCCGGGCGCAGCTCGGGCATCGCAGCGGGCCACTCGTTCGGGCCGATCAGGCACCGGTAGGCGGGGTCCCCGGGCTCGGACGGCTTCGCGGGCTGCTCAGGGCCGATGTCCAGTTGCTGGCGCTGGTCGGGCACGCCCCGGGTGTGTTCGCGGCCGAGTTCGGAGTAGCCGCGGAACAGTGGCGAGTCGAGGATGTTCAGCGCGAGCCGGTCGGCCTCGGGCAGCTCGAAGAACCGGCGGGTGAGGTCGAGCATGTCGTCGGCGTCCTCGATGCCGTGGCCGACGAGCTGGAAGAAGCCGATCTCGTGCACGGCCCGGCGCAGCCGGTCGAGGAATTCTGCCCGGGCCTCTTGCGAACCGGAGGCGTCCCGGAGATCGAGCACGGGAAACGGGTCGGTCATGACAGCTCCTTCGAATCGCTGTTCTGGTAGGTCGTCGGGTCGGTCACGCCGGCGTCCCGGAACGCTTGCTGGCGCTCCTTGCATGCGGCGCACCGCCCGCACTGGAGCGCGTCGCCGCGAAAGCAGCTCCAGGTCTCGGTCCAGGGGACGCCGAGTGCCTCGCCGAGCGACACCACGTCGCTCTTGCGCAGCTTGACCAACGGTGCTGTCAGGGTCAGGTCAGGGTGCGCGTATCCGTGGGTCGCGATCCGTTCCATGGCGAGGAAGGAATCGATGAAGGCGGCATTGCTGTCGGGTGCGGCCTGCAGGTCGTCGACCACTCCGACGGCCACCGCTTGCGCCTGCTGGGCGACGGCGACGGCGAAGGCGACGGACAGCAGAAGGGCGTTGCGGTTGGGTACGACGTTCGGGCTGCCGCCGGACGACCCGCTCCGGTGATCCGGCACTTCTACGGTCGGATCGGTGAGTGAGGAGCCGCCCAGGAGCTTGCCGACGGGGCTGAGATCGACGACGTCGTGGGGTACCCCGAGCGTTCGAGCCGCCTTCGCGGCGAACTTGTGCTCGATGAGATGACGCTGTCCGTAGTTCACGGACAGCAGGTGGAGAGTGTGTCCTTGCGCCTGGAGGTGGTAGGCCATGGTGACCGAGTCCAGGCCTCCGGACACGATTGCGACGGTTTTCGGCATGTGTCGACTTCCGGCAGACAAGAAGGGATGGAGGATCAGTACGTGAGGGTCAGGACAGCGGTGTGCTGTGCCCCGGAACAGCGGCGGACGTAGGTGAGTCCGTCACGGCGCCGGCGTGGCCGGAACGACAAGGCGGGTCGATTCCCGGCCCTTGCGGTAGGTCAGTTCGACCTCGGGCCGCGGACCGTCCAGCCTCGTGGTGATGGTTCGCTCCTCGCTCCACCCGACCAGGCGGTATTCGTTTCCGCCGAGGGACACCAGCGGGAAGAGGTGGTCCTGGGGAGAGCGAATGGCCAGTTCCGTGGCGGTGTCGACGATGCTGAAGCCGGCATGCGGCTGAGCGCCGGTGAGCGACCCGAACACCTCTATCTCCAGCAGGTGCTCCGGCGCGTCGAACGAACACCGCGCGGCTTTGCGCTGCTGGTCGGTCGTGGCCATGCCCGGACGGTTGTAGAGCACATCCGGGCCGTTGAAGTAGTCGGCCCAGTCGGCCGGGAACAGCTGTGCGAGCTCCGGTGTGACGAGCACGTCCACGACGAGATGCACCCGATGCTCGGGTCCGAGGTTCTGGATCTGATGCCTGCGGCTGAAGTCGCCGAACCAGAACTCACCGGGCTGCCAGCGATGAATTTCTCCGTCGAGGTCGAGCGAGGCTTCCTCGTGGGTGATGACGGGGATGTGCAGGCGGGCCAGACCCCAGTCCGGGGCGAATTTGGCATCTGAATGGCGGTATCCGACGACGCCGGGACCGAGATCCAGGAACCGGGCGGCGTAGAGGGGGCCGGGAATCGCGTGCAGGACCTCCCGCACGTACGGCATGTGGTCCAGCCACTCGGTGTCGGCGAACTCCGCGCTGCCGGGGCCGCCTGGGTCGGTGCGCGTCTTGTCACCACCGGGGCTGCGCACCGGGAGGCAGCGCCAGTCCTGTTCGGCCCACCTGGAGACTCGCCCGTTCTCGTGCGAGCTCTGCTCGTCCCACAGGTGGTCGCGTGCGGTCGCGAGGTCGGCCAGCAGCCGCTCGGCGTCCAGCTCGGGAAGCAGCCGAGCCGCTTCCGCGGGCGTGGAGGAGTCGATTGTGTTCATCGTTGTCCTTTCATGTCGACCGGACCGGATTCGCAAAGGTGTCGAAGAGAGCGGCCTGTTGTTCGCCGCTCCGCGACCCGGATGCGGCCGACGGCCGCCGTGATCGCGGCACGGCGGCCAACACGAATGCGCGGGGCCGGCGTGGAAGAGATCCACGTGCAGGGAGACGACCCGATGGCTAGGGGGCGGGAATGTCGTTCGTGCCCCGACTTCGGATCCTGCTGCCGCGCCCGTCCGGTGTGGGCGCGCCTGTCCGACTACGAGGGCAGCACCGGCAGGTCCTCGCAGGGCCGAACGCGCTCGCGGGCTGTTTCGTCGAGGAACGCCTGAAGCACCGACGGGGGCCGGTGATCCGGTAGCCGCCGGTGACGAGCGGGGAGTCGGCCCCGGTCGGTGGGCCGGAAACCGGGCACCGACCAGCTCACTTGCTGAGTCGGCCGGCTCGTCAGGCCCGGAGCAGGTCGAACAGCTGGCCCCGGAGCCCGGGGTCCGTGCTGAATTCCCCGCGATATGCGGTCGACGTCATCTGCGCGGGAGCCTTGATGCCGCGCATCGACATGCAGAGGTGCTCGCCCTTCGCTATCACCGCGACGTCCGGGGTGCCGCTCAGGGTGCTGATCTCCAGCGCTATCTGGTCCACGAGCCGCTCCTGGACCTGCAGTCTGTGCGCGTACTGATGGGCGACCCTGGCGAACTTCGACAGGCCGAGCAGTTGCCCCGTCGGGCGGTACGCGATCGTCACGGAGCAGTTGAACGGCAGGAGGTGGTGCTCGCACAGCGACCACACCTGAATGTCCGAGACGACCACGAGCTGGCTCGTACCGGTGGACTCGAAAAGCGTGCCCAGTGAACCCGGGTCGTAGTTGATGAACTCTCGCCACCAGCGAGCGAACCGAGTGGGGGTGTCGCGCAGTCCGTCGCGATTCGGGTCCTCGCCGATTTCTTCGAGCAACTGGCGGGCGATCCCGACCAGTGGGTCCTCGGTCGTCCTGGACGCCTGCGGGTCACCCTGGAGGTCCACGTCTGTCACCGACATGCGGTTGCCTTTCGTCCGGGCTTCGTCGTCACTGGCCTCACGGCCGGTACTCGGCCCAAGTCTTGGGAGTTTCTGAGATACGGACACAGGTCAACTCGGGAAACTCCATCACCCATGTCTTGTAGACCCAGGCCGCCATGTTCTCGGCCGTCGGGTTTTCGTCCAGCACATCGTTCAGATGCCGGTGGTCGAGTTGCTTGTCCAGCCATTCCTTGAACGTGGACAGCTCGCCGTAGTCCCGAACGAAGCCCACGGGCAGCAGACTCGCGTCATCGGCTTCTAGTTCCAACTCGATCACATAGTTGTGTCCGTGCATTCGGGCGCACTGGTGTTCCGGAGCAAGGCCGGCAAGCTGATGGCTGGCCGAGAATTCAAACTTCTTCGTGATTCGAAATGTCATCGATCGAGTTCCCCTCTTCCTTTGCGGGCCGTGGGTCACACCCCGCGCTTTTCGCCCCACAGCAGGGTGTGGAGTCTTGTCGTCAGGTTCCAGCCGCGCTCCACCACCGCGTCGGCCAACTCGCTCATGTGCTGGGTGACGTCGTCGGCGGTACGCCCGATCGGCATGATCCATACCGAGGGCAGGTCGAAGTCGGCGACCAGTTGGGCCACTTCGTCGAGGTCGCGGGTGTTCCGGCAGACGAACTTGTAAGTGGTTCCCGGCAGGGCCGAAAGACTGGCGAGTGCGGCGGGGACGATCCTGCGCTCCAGGAGGTCGCCCGAGTGCGACAGTTTCGGCGAGACGTTGAACCTGACGCCGGCGGCGGCGAGTTCGGGGTGCGCGGCGTGCGTTCCGTTCGTCTCGATCTCTATCTCTTTACCGCGTTCGGTCAGCGTTGCCACCAGAGGGATCAGCCGTTTTTGCTGGCCCAGGGGCTCACCGCCCGAGATCACGATCAGCTCGGTGTCGAACGCGAGCAATTCTTCGACGACGCTTTCGACCGGGCGTCGGTGCAGCTCCTTGCGTGGATCGTGAGCGATCCCGCTGTCGGCGGTTCCGACCCAGTCCCACGTGTATGGCGTATCGCACCAGGAGCACGACAGGTTGCACCCGCCGAGTCGCAGGAACGCGCACCTGCGTCCCATGGACCGACCTTCACCCTGGACGGTCGGACCGAAGATTTCGTTGACCACGAGATCCTGTTCCATGGCGCACCGTCTCCTATGGGTGAGACGGCTCGACGGCCGCCGGCTTCTGCGCCTGCACGATGAACCAATGCCGGCTCAGCCGGACGCCCTGATCGACAGAGACCGCGGCGACGTATCGATCGAAAGCCTCCATGTCCGCCGCGGACTCGGATTTGGCGAGTATCGGCCCATGGGGCAGACAGGGTGTCTCTTGATCCCGCGCGGGGGGTCTCACAGAGAAT
>NZ_JBHYKH010000100.1:0-7732 GCF_042741275.1 Streptomyces sp. NPDC058964 | reverse complement strand
TCTTGGTGCAGAAATGTGTTCAGATCATCCGCCGTGTGGTAGAACTCCTCGAATCGGAACGCTCGGTTTCGTGTCACGACGAAGCCCGCGTCGGAGAGTTCCCGGGCGACCTCGTCCGCCAAGGGCCTGCCGTTCCAGCCGTCGAAATTCTGGCCGCGGCCGAACGTCTCCTTCAGTTCGCGCGCGTCCTGCTCCCCGATCCCCATGTACATCACGACCCCACCGGGGCGCAACACCCGCTCGAACTCGCCGGCGATCAGCGGACCGCGGCGGGAGGTGACCACATCGGCGTATCCGTCGGGCAGCCCCGTGTGCGCGGCGTCACGCAGCTCGAACGTGACATGCGACAGACCTGCCTCGGCTCGATACCGCGCGGCGCACTCCAGCATCGACGGCGACAGGTCGATCCCGGTCACGGCGCCGTACGGTCGTGAGATGCGCAACAGGCTGCGCCCGTCGGCACAGCCGACATCCAGCAGTCGGGCCTGTGGCGTTCCCAGTGCGGTCGCCAGTTCGTCGAAGACGGCGTCCGGGCGGCCGTCGGCGAACACGTCGGTGCTGCGCGCATCGCTGAAGTAGCCGCCGAACCGCTCGGCCACCCGGGAGTAGAACTCCGTGTCCATCGTCATCAGTCGTGCACCTCCCGCTGGGCCACGGTCGAGAAGAGGCTCCGGTGCGCACGCACCGGTTCCCTCGTGCCGCGCTGAGATTCGGTATCCGGGACGCCGAACGCGGCGGGTGTCACCGTGTCCCGGGTCACTTCAGTCATTGGGACCACTCCTTGAGGGCTGTCCCCCCCGAAGGGGCGCCGAGGTCGGCAGGACCCACTTTCCGGTGCCGCCCTATCGGCACGGCATCACGGCACATCCACGGCATGGACGGGGCCGGGATAGGGCCGTGATAGCGCGATCATGCGGCCGCGATGGGCACCTGGTTCACGCTGGTGTCAGCGACGCCCGGACGGACTGCCGAACGGGTCGCGGAGGAAGGAGAACCGAGATGGCCATCACGAAGTCGCCGGCCGGCGAGGCACCCGCCGTCAACACGCCGTGGACGTGAGGGATCTGTCTGCCTTCTGGGGTCAGCCGACGGACGTCATGGGCCTGCCCAGGATGGCAACGATGTCGGACCGCACGGCGGCGGCCCCGCCGTGGTCCAGGATCCGCTCCCGGATCTTGGCCGATCGCGAGTAGTACTGGACGGCCTGTTCCCTTCGGTGTAGGTGGGCGTTGACTCGGCCGAGGTCGTGCAGCACGTACCCCTCTCCGACCAGGTCACCGCTCGCCCTGACCATGGCGAGGACCTCGAGCAGGGTTTGTTCCGCGGCCTCGTAGCGTTGCTGGTACGTCAGCATCTGGCCCAGCCGCCGCAGTACGAGGGCCTGGCCCCGGTCGAAGCCGGCCGACCGGCAGATGCCGAGGGCTTCGTCGAGATGGGAACGGGTTCGCGTGAAGTCCGCTCGCCGCATCGTGATGTGTGCCATCTCGCCGAGCACGTACGCCCGGCCGATCGCGTCCCGCGTCCGCAGGAAGCTGCGCTCGGCGCTCGTGTAGAGGGCCAGTGCCCGATCGTCGTCACCGCGGTGTCGCTCGATGCGTGCCAGGTCGCGCAGGCACAGCGCCTGACCACGCACCTCTCCGATCCGCTCGAAGATTTCCAGAGCGGTGCTGAGGTAAGGGACCGCCGCTTCGTGTTCGCCCCGGTACAGGTGCAGGGCCCCGAGTGAGCCGAGTACCGCCGCCTGGCCTCGTTCGTTGCCTGCCTCTTGCACCGCGGTGAGCGCCACCTGGTGGGTGCGCTCCCAGAGTTCGGGATAGCCGCGCGCCTCGAAGAGTGTCACCAGGGTCGTGGCCAGCTCCCAGCAAGATTCGTGCAGGCCCGACCTGGCCGCCAGCTCGACCGCGTTCAGCAGGTTGGTCTGCTCGCTCTCCAGCCACCCGAGCGGGTCGCGCAGGCACCGCTGGACATGGCTTTCCGACGGATACCATCGTTCGCCCCGGCCCGCCACGATGGTGTACGTACCGCCGTAGACCTCTCTGTGCGCCCTCTCCGCGAGCGCCATCCAGCCACCGACCATGCGCCGCACCGCTCCGGCGCGATCCGCCTCCGAAATCTCTGTGGGCAGTCGTTCGTGCGCGAACATCCTCACGATCTGCGACAGTCCGCAGCGGAACTCCCCGCCCTGATCCATGCCGGTGATGTCGAGGAGCCGCATGTCGAGGAGCGGTTCCAGCAGGTCGGTGGAGTGCGGCGTGCGGTCGTCGACGAGGGCGGCACCCAGCCAGCTCGGGATCTCCGTCCCCTCGGCCAGGCTGAGCAGACACAACAGGCGACGGTCGGCCGCCGCCAGACTGTCGTAGCTGAGCGAAAGACTTGCCCGGATCGACAGTTCGCCGTGTGCCAGCTCGTCCAGTCGGCGGTGCTCGTTCTCCAGCCGGTGCGCCATGGAGGTCAGCGACCAGTGCGGGCGCGCGGCCAGGCGGGCGCCGATGATCCGCAGCGCGAGGGGCAGCCCGCCCACCAGATGTATGAGGACCCGCGCCGCCTCCGGCTCGCTCTCCACCCGGTGCTCTCCTATGATCCGCCCCAGGAGTTGGACGGCCTGTTCCGAGCTCAGTGGTTCCACGCCGAATCGGCGTGCGCCCGGCAACGCCGTGAGCCGGCCGCGACTGGTGACCAGCACGCCGCTGCTGCTGGTTCCGGGCAGCAGGGGCATCACCTGCGACTCGCTCACCGCGTCGTCCAGCAGCACCAGGGTCCTGCGACCGGCCAGCAGACTTCGGTACATCTCCGCGCGCTCGTCGAGTGCATCGGGTATGGCCTGGCCCGGCACGCCCAGCGCCCGGAGGTATCGCCCCAACGCCTCCGCGGGGCCCACCGGTTGTCCGCCCGGCCCGCGGAGGTCGCAGTAGAGCTGTCCGTCCGGGAAGTGCTCGGTCGCCACTCGGTGCGCCACGTGCCTGGCCAACGTGCTTTTGCCGACACCAGGTCCGCCGAGCACCAGGACCACGTTCAGTTGCCCCTTGTCGTGCCCCTCGGTGACGGCGTCGCAGACCGCTGAAACGAACCTGTCGTTGGCCACGAGGTCGCCGGTGTCGGCGGGAAGTTGCCTCGGGATCACGACCGGGTCAAGATCGGGGCTCCGTTCCTGGGCCGCCGCGGAGAACGGCGTCGCCACAACAGGACGCGGTTCGGCCGGCTCGGCCAGAACCAGGTCGGCGTCGTGGGTCAGGATCGCCTGTGCCAGGTCGCGAAGTTCCCGCCCCGGGTCCAGGCCCAGTTCCTCGATGAGGATCGCACGGCCCTGGTGGTAGACGTCCAGCGCCTCCACCTGCCGGCCCGAACGGTACAACGCCACCATGAGGTGACTTCGCAGCCGCTCACGCAGGGGATGGCAGGCGACAAGCTGCATCAGTTCGCCGACCAGGTGCTCGTGACGTCCGAGTTCCAGTAACAGCCGCATGCAGGTCTCCACCGCCTCCAGGCGCCTCTCGTCCCACTGAGCCGCCGTACCGGCCAGGACCTCGCTGGGTACACCGGCCAGGCACCGCCCCCGCCACAGGCCTGTCGCCGAGCGAAGCTTTTCGACCGCGGGCATCTTCAGACCGTCACGGGCCAGGGCATGCGCCTCAGCCACCAGGCGACGGAAACCGCCGATGTCGGTCGCGTCCTCCGGCGCCTTCAGCGCGTAGCCGCGAGGGCGGGTTTCGATGGTGGCGTCAACGCCCCCTTCCGCAAGTGCCTTCCGGAGCCGGGAGATACAGATCTGCACCTGGGCCCGTGCGGTCTTCGGCGGATCCTGATCCCAGATGAAGTCGACCAGACGGGTCGTTTCCACCACCCGGTTCAGTTCGAGCAGCAGCGCCCCGAGGACGACCTCTTGACGCCCCGGAGCCACGGGGACGATCCCCCGCTCGCCGCTCACCTCGATCGGACCGAGGACACGGAAGGGAGCTGCCGCCCCGACGGTGCTGTTGTTATCTGATGAGATTGTCATACATGTCCTGCTTCTGTGGTCTCAGCCAGGCGGCGCGTCCGGCTTCCCAGCGGGTCGGAACTCGTACCGGCCTGGCTGCTCAGCCGTATCCGTCGGCTGCGTCGCCGAGCACCTTCGAGAGCTCGGCCGAGCACGTGGATGGCGGGTGAAAGGGTGCGGTGTGCGCGGCTGCACGTCGCCGAGGCCGTGGTGTGCCGCGTCGCTGATCCGGAATGTGCGCTCCAGGTTGCTGTATCTCGTGCCGGCGCCTGCCGTGGGCTTGCCGTCACACGACCAGGGCGGCGGCCCGGCCGGCGGTCGACCGAGACGGTTGTCGCCGACCCGCGTCGTCCGAGGGCGTCCAAGGAGACGCGCCGGTTGCACCGAGGCTCGTCACTGCGACGGCCAGGCGCGGGCGCTTCTTCACCCTGTTCTGGAGAAGTGGTGGCGGTACTGCCCGGGTGTGACGCCCAGGGCGTGCTTGAAGCGGCGGTGCAGGGTCTCGGCGAAGCCGAAGCCGCAGAGCCGGGCGATCGCATCGATGGTGGTGTCCGTCGTCTCCAGAAGAGCCCGGGCGGCCTCGATGCGGACGGTCTCCACATAGGCGGCCGGGGTGAGTCCGGTCTCGGCGCGGAAGACCCGGGTGAAGTTGCGCTCGCTCATCCCGGCCCGATCGGCCAGCATCCGGACGGTCAGATCGTCGGCCAGGTGGTCGGTGACCCATGCCTGCACGTCCCGCAGCGGCTTGCGCGTGGGCCGCTGCGCGGCGAGCTGGGTGCTGCACTGTGCTTGACCGCCCGGACGTTGGACGAACATCACCAGCATGCGCGCGACGGCTCGGGAGACCTCGGGCCCGTGGTCCTCCTCGACCATGGCGAGCGCCAGATCCATCCCCGCCGTGATGCCAGCGGAGGTCCACACCGGCCCGTCGTGTACGAAGATCTGCTTCGGGGCGACCGTGACGCCCGGGTGCTCCCGGGCCAGCCTTTCGCAGGCCGCCCAGTGCGTCACCGCGCGCCGCCCGTCGAGCAGCCCGGCCCGCGCGAGCAGGAACGCGCCCGTACATACGGAGGCGACCCGCCGGGCCCGGCCGGCCGCTTCCCTCAGCCAGCCGACGAGCTCTTCGTCGTCCGCCGCCTCACGATCGCCCGGTCCGCCGACGACCACGAGCGTGTCCAGCGGTCCCTCACACTGTCGGACGCCGCTGCAGGCCGCCACGTCGATTCCGTGACAGGCGCGCACGACTCCGGCCCGGCCCGCGACGATCTCGACGGCGTAGCCCTCCCCCTCGGGCACCCACCGTTCCGTCTGCGCGAACACCTCATGCGGTCCCGCCAGATCCAGCACCTGGAACTGCGGAAAGACAACGAAGACGACGCGCCGTTGTGTCATCCGATCATCCTTGTCCGCCCCGCCATTTGGCGGCAAGGACACAAAGCTGACGATCCCCGCCATACGGCCGGTTCCAGGTTTCGCCTTCGGCGGGTACGGCTGCCGGCAGCGGGGCAGGTGCGCCGCTCTGGGACAGGCGCCGGTCGGTCCCGGCGGCAGGGGCATGTTGTGGAGAGGGCATCGCTGTCCTGCACGGGTCACCCCGACGCCGTGAAGGTCATCGCCCCGCGTGTGTGTCTGCGCCTCCGGTTCCTCCTGGAGGTACGACAGATTTGTCCGGCATCTCGGCTGACGCTCCATCACTGCACGGACATGCCCCGCCACGTGAACCCGCGGCACGGCAGTGCCGTGTGCCGTACCGGTGTGTGTCATCCGGATTGAGTTGAGCACCCTGTCTCCCTGTCTGCGAGCCCGCCGCTTCTGTGCGGTCAGAGGCGGGCGGCGCTTGTTCACCCTCATGTGACCCTCGTGACCAGCGCAATCGTGGAGCACCACGACACAGACCACGAGATCGGCAGACCGGACCCACGACACCGGGAACGTGATGGCACAAGCGACATTCCGGTTCCGCCGCACGAGTGCGCGATCATGGTGGTTCTTCTCACGGTGCGGGCCACGAGACCGATGCCGGACGCACGCCGTCCTCGTCCATGAGGACGCTCACGTCCACACAAGGAGGCAGGGATGTCCCGAACGGCATGTGCACCACGGGAAGCGGCACGGCTGCTGGCCGCCGCGGCCGAGCGCGCTCGTGCGGGCACCGGCCGTCTGGTCCTGCTGCGCGGCGCCACCGGCACGGGCCGCACCACGGTCCTGGAGTCCGCCGCCGAGGACGCCGCCGCCCGCGGTATGCAGGTGCTGCGTGCCCGTTGCTCCGCCGGCGACTCCGCGTTCCCGTTCGCCGCGATCCTTCAGCTCTTCTGCCTCGGAGCCGAGTTACCCGATCCGGCATGGGATGGCGATGAACGCACGATCGGCGCCAGGCTGCGGAAGGTGCTGCGCTCGCACGCCGAGCAGTCGCCGCTGCTGATCACCGTGGACGATGTGCACCTGGCTGACGCTGCGTCCCGCCGCTGGCTGGTGGAGTCCGCCCGGCTTATGGACCGGCTGCCGATCGTTCTGGCGGTCACCGAGCGCAGCCAGTACGACGTCGAGCCGCCCGCACAAAGCCTCGCCCACGGTCTCTCTCCTGCCCTGGCCACAACTCACACCCTGACCCCGCTGTCCCGCAAGTCGGCGGTGGCAGAGATCCGTTCGGCCTTCCCCGACGCGGACGACTCCTGGATCGAGGACTGTGCGCGGGCCGGGGCGGGCAACCCCCTGCTCTTGCGCGCCCTGCTGGACGACCTCTCCGACGGCAGTCACCCGGTCGTGCCGGACACCTCGGCCGCGTTGTACCCGGGAGCGTTCTCGGCGGCCGTCCAGTGGTGGCTGGACTGTGCCGGGCCAGGTACCGCGGAGGTGGCACGGACACTGGCGATCCTGGACGAGGGCTGGGACCACGGCCCCGCGCCCAGCGCGGGGTTCCCCGTCCTCCACATCCCCTCGCTCCTCTCCGAACTGACCGGCGCCGACCCGACCCGCGTCGCGGGATGGATCACCGCGATGACCGGCCTCGGCCTGCTCCGCCCCGATGGCATCGGCCGCGCCCGCTATGCGCATCCGCTGCTGAGGGACGCCATACTCACCGGCGTGCCCGCGGCCCGGCGGCGCGCCGCCCACCGCACGACCGCCGAGTCGATGCTGCACCGCGGTGTCGCGAGCGAGATCGTCGCCCGTCAACTGCTGCTCACCGACACGGTGGACGCGCCCTGGGTGCTGCCGGTGTTCGAGGAGGCCGCGTCGCTGGCGTTACGGGAGGGGCAGATCGAGGACGCGGCGGCCTTCCTGCGCCGCGCTCTGGACGAACCTCTCTCCGATGAGGGCCGACAACGCCTGCTGACCGAACTGGGCTCACTGGAGTACGCGGTACCGGGCTCCTCGGCCGCGATCCTGAGGCTCACCGAGGCGCTGCGGCTGCCGGGGCCGCCACAAGAACGAGTGCGCGCCGCAGTCGCTCTCGGGACGGCGCTGACCGGCCGTGGCAGGACCCGCGCAGGCGTCGAGGTGCTGCGCTCGCTGTACGACGCGCTCGCCGACCGACCCGACCTGATACGCATCCTGCGCCAGGCGTTCCTGCAACTGTCCGACAAGGAACTGCTGGTGCGGCAGGAGGCGTACAAACGGCTGGTGGAGACTGCCGAGCGCTCGCCGGATTCGATCAGCCCGGCCGGTCACGCGTTCCTGGTCAAATACGCGGTCATGGCGGGTCTGAGCTCGGCGAAGGACGCGATGCTACACCAGCGGGGTCTGCTGGCGGAGCCG
>NZ_JBHYKH010000099.1:13496-22269 GCF_042741275.1 Streptomyces sp. NPDC058964 | reverse complement strand
GCGGTGTTCTTCGGGGTCGCCGTGTCCGTGGCGTCCGTGGTGGACCTGGCCGCCCGCCGGACCCACCAGGCGGCCCGGCTCCGCGCAGAGTCGGAGATCCTCTCCTTCCTCGCCGGCAACGTCCTGCGGGGCGAAACCACCCTGGAGGCGCTCCTGGACCGAGTCCGCGAGACCTTCGGCATGGAGTCGGCGGCCCTGCTGGAACGCGAGAACGACGTCGCCCCCTGGACCTGCGCCGGCAGCATCGGCCCCCGCCCCTGCGCCACGCCCGACGACGCGGATGTCGACGTCCCGGTCGGCGACCACATGTCTCTCGCCCTCTCCGGCCGCGTGCTGCCGGCCGAGGACCGCCGCGTGCTGGCCGCCTTCGCCGCCCAGGCCGCCGTCGTCCTGGACCGCCAGCGCCTGCAACAGAAGGCGGACGAGGCGAAGGAACTGGCCGAGGGCAACCGCATCCGCACCGCCCTACTGGCCGCCGTCAGCCACGACCTGCGCACCCCGCTGGCCGGGATCAAGGCGGCGGTCACGTCCCTGCGCTCGGACGACGTCGAATGGTCGCCGCAGGACCAGGCCGAACTCTTGGAGGCTATCGAGGAGGGCGCCGACCGCCTCGACCATCTCGTCGGCAACCTGCTCGACATGTCCCGCCTGCAGACCGGCACCGTCACGCCGATCATCCGCGAGACCGACCTGGACGAGGTGATCCCGATGGCGCTGGGCGGAGTCCCGGAGGACAGCGTCGAGCTGGACATCCCGGAAACCCTGCCGATGGTCGACGTCGACCGCGGCCTGTTGGAACGCTCGGTCGCCAACGTCGTGGAGAACGCCGTCAAGTACAGCCCGCCGGCAGAGCGGGTCCTGGTCTCAGCCAGCGCCATCGCCGACCGGGTCGAGGTCCGTGTCGTCGACCGCGGCCCCGGCGTACCGGACGAGGCCAAGTCCCGCATCTTCGAACCCTTCCAGCGCTACGGCGACTCACCGAGCGGCGCCGGAGTCGGCCTCGGCCTGGCGGTGGCCCGCGGCTTCGCGGAGGCGATCGGCGGCACGCTCAACGCCGAGGACACTCCCGGCGGCGGCTTGACCATGGTGCTCAGCCTTCCGACTGCACCCCAACGCCGCCCGGAGCAGCTCGATCGTGCGCCCGCGGTCACGACGTGAGCGGCCGAGCGCCGGGAGCCTCAGGCGACGGGCGGTACTGTCTCGAACTCCTTCCGTGCCCGCCGCATGTCCAGCCGCAGTCCCAGGACGTTCCGACGGTGCACGGCCCTGAGCCCCGCCTCCAGCGGCGAGGGTGGCACGGCCAGGACCGGGCAGGTGGCGTGGGCGAGGCAGTACCGGCTCACCGAAGGCCGCAGCGCACGGCGCAGCCGCCCGCGTCGCCCGGCACCGATGACCAGGACGTCCCCCTCGCCATCGGCGATCTCCACCAGCGTCCATCCCGGAGCGCCGCGAGCGACGAGGGCCCGCATGGGAAGGGCCGGCCCATCGACACCGAACACCTCCCCGAGGGCGGTGACCAGCTTCTCCCGGGCCCGGCGCTGCAACTCGTCGACCATGAATGACGCGTACGGGGACCGGCGTGCGGGGAGGTCCCCCTCGGGCGGTTCCCAGGCCAGCACCGGCCACAGCTCGGCTCCCCGCCGACGGGCCTCCTCGACGGCCCGGCACAGGGCGGTCAGACTCCCCGGCGAACCGCTGACTCCCACCACGACACGAGGGGCTGAGATCGCGCCGGACTCGGACATCACTTCACCGTTCTGCTCACACGGCCGACGGACGGTTCCGCCGGCGGCCCTCCAGGAGACTCCTTCCATCTCACTCCTGCTCAGAGGCGTTGAACAGCCCGCACGCCACTTCTTGGCACGCTTCTGACGGTGCATGTCCCAACTGCGCACCAGGCACGTCAACATCCCGTCAGGGCTGCCCCGTTCGGCGTCAGCGTCCCGTCAGGAGCCGTCCCGGACCCACGCCACGGGCCTAGCGTCGACGACGAGCCCCGGCCCGCCTCCCCGCCGTCCGGGGCCACTCTCCCTCTCCGACAGCTCCGCGAGTCAGTCACCGAAGAGGCTGTCCTGGACGTACTGGACGACATTCGCCTTCGGTTAGAACAGACCCAGGAGCATGAATGTCCTGGGGTGGGCCGCGATATTGCCGACGAAGAAGTGGACGGCACGGTCAGGGGTGAAGACCAGGTCGTACCACCGCTGGCGTAGCTTCTCCTGTACGAAGCCTTCGCCGTACTTGCGCAGGAACTTGCGGTACGACGCGCCGGCCTCCCAGTCCTTCAGCGCCATGTCGTGCGTGGGGCAGTCGTCATCCGCGCAGCGGAAGCGGTACCGAAAGTCCAGAGGCACCCACTGAAGCGGGGCCAGGTCTTGCTCGAAGAGGTCGAGTTGGTCGGCCAGCGCGGCTTTCGACTCGGACCAGGGCTCGGCCGCCGTCAGCCGGAAGCTGATCTCCGTGGGTCGGAAGGCGCCGAGCGAGGTCCCGCGTTCCTCCTGGTCCCTCTTGATCGCACACAGGGATGGTGCGACGAGCGGCTCGACGTACTTGTACCGGTCCCTCCAGTCGCCACCCGGCGGTACGGCGCCCACGATCTTGAGGGTGTCGAGGTCCGGCCGCAGGCTCTCGGGCCGCGAGTCCCGATGCGGCTCGACGTCGACCTCTACGACGGAGTACTTGGAGAACTGGGTCTGCTGCAGGTTTGGGTGACAGGTTTGACCTGCCCCACAGTTTGGGTTCCAGCTGCGGTGGCTAACTGGTGGCGTGGATGGTGTCTTGTTCGGAGAGTAGTTCGTACTCGATCGGGGTGCGGTAGCCCAGTGCTGAGTGGCGCCGCTGTCGATTGTGGAATACCTCGATGTACTCGAAGATCGCGTTCGCCAACTCGATACGGGTCTTCCACCGTTTGCGGTTCAACAGCTCGATCTGCATCGAGGACCAGAACGACTCCATCATCGCGTTGTCCAGGCCGTCTCCGACCGCACCAATGCGATGGCGCGGGCGCGGAACTCGGCGGGGTAGGCGCGGGGCATGTCCGGCAGCCTTTCGTGAAGGCCGTCAGTCAGCGAGCAGAACTGGAACCTGAGAGGTGGGGCAGGTCATTCCAAGCGCAGCGGCCTCGTGCTCGGTCGGCTGCAGCGCCAGCTGCTGGGGTGTAACTCCTCGGAGGCCTGCGTACTCAACGAAAGCATTGCTCGCGATATTCAAACGCCGCGCGTAGCCGCTGATCCAGCTCTCCAGAGCTTCCCCGGGAAGGGGCGGCAGGGAGATCGGGATGCGGGTGGGCGTCCACAGCATCAGGCGTCCTGCTTCAGACAGGCGGAGCCGTCGTCGCGAGGCAGGCGCCACTGATGTTGCCGGCGTAGGGCCGAAGTGCCCACGTGCTGGACCGGCCCGTTGAGACCCTGTCGTCTGCCGAATGCCTTATCTGCCCTCCACATTGCCATGCCGCCGAACGTATGCGGCAACCAACGCGGCCTACTGCCGGAAGATCGCATCAGGCCCAAAGGTGACAGTTACAGAGTGAAGTCGTTGCGCACGAGATCCTGGATTTGGACATCAGGTGCGCATCAAGCACCTGCAATGCGCATCGAGTCGCGGATCCTACAGGCGACCCCGTTCCTCCGGTCACCCGTGCCAGGACCGCCACAGTGCCGCGTAGGCACCGTCCGCGGCGACCAGCTGGTCGTGACTGCCGAGCTCGCAGATGCGGCCGTCCTCGACGACGGCGATGACATCGGCGTCGTGGGCGGTGTGCAGCCGGTGCGCGATGGCCACGACCGTGCGGCCGTCGAGCACACGGGCCAGGGAGCGCTCCAGATGACGGGCCGCCCGCGGGTCCAGGAGCGAGGTCGCCTCGTCCAGGACCAGCGTGTGCGGGTCGGCCAGGACCAGCCGGGCCAGCGCGATCTGCTGGGCCTGGGCCGGGGTGAGCGCCTGCCCGCCCGAGCCGACCTCCGTGTCGAGTCCGTCCTCCAGCGCCCGCGCCCACGCGTCCGCGTCGACCGCGCCCAGGGCCGCCCACAACTCGGCGTCCACGGCGTCCGTGCGGGCGAGGAGGAGATTGTCACGCAGGGAACCCACGAAGACGTGGTGCTCCTGGTTCACGAGGGCGACGTGCGAGCGGACCTGTTCCGCGGGCATCCGGGACAGCTCGGCGCCACCCAGGGTGATCCGGCCGTCACGGGGTGCGTAGATGCCCGCGAGGAGCCTGCCCAGCGTGGACTTCCCCGCGCCCGACGGGCCGACCAGGGCGAGCCGGGTGCCCGGTGCGACCTCCAGGGACACCTTGCGCAGGACGTCGACGCCCTCGCGGTAGCCGAAGTGCACCTCTTGCGCGTGCACGTCCCGGCCGTCGGGGGCCAAGGAGGTGTCCCCCGTGTCCGGCTCGATGTCCCGCACGCCGACCAGGCGGGCCAGCGACACCTGGGCCACCTGGACCTCGTCGTACCAGCGCAGGATGAGGTTCACCGGGTCGACGAGCATCTGGGCGATGAGCGCGCCGGTCGTCAGCCGGCCCACGTCGATCCAGTCGTGCAGGACGAAGAATCCGCCGACCATCAGGACCGAGCCGAGCACCAGGACGTGCACGACGTTGATGACAGGGAAGAGCACGGACCGCAGCCACAGGGTGTACCGCTCCCAGGCGGTCCACTCCTTGATCCGGCGCTCCGACAGGGCGGTGCGGCAGTCGCCGAGGCGGTGGGCCTCGACGGTGCGGCCGGCGTCGACGGTCTCGGCCAGCGCGGCGGCCACGGCGGCGTATCCCGCGGCCTCCGAGCGGTAGCCGGACGGCGCCCGCCGGAAGTACCAGCGGCACCCGAGGACCAGGACCGGCACGGCGAGGAGCACGGCCGCCGCCAGCGGTGGTGCGGTGACGACCAGCCCGCCGAGCAGCAGCACGACCCACACGACGCCGATCGCCAGCTGTGGCACCGCCTCGCGCATGGCGTTGGCGAGCCGGTCGATGTCGGTGGTGATGCGGGAGAGCAGGTCGCCGGTGCCCGCGCGTTCCAGGACGCCCGGCGGCAGCCCGACGGACCGGACGAGGAAGTCCTCGCGCAGGTCGGCCAGCATCCGCTCGCCGAGCATCGCGCCGCGCAGCCGCACTTCGCGTACGAACACGGTCTGCACGGTCAGTGCGAGCACGAAGACCCCGGTGGTCAGGCCCAGATGGAGCTCCCGTGCGCCGTCGGAGACCCTCTCGACGAGGCCGCCCAGCAGGTAGGGGCCCGCCATGGAGGCGACCACGGCCACGGCGTTGACGGCGACGAGGAGCAGGAAGGCACGGCGGTGCCGCCGGAACAGTTCGGCCACGTAGGCGCGCACGGTCGCGGTCGCGCCGACGGGCAGGGTGGTGGCCGTCGTCGGGGCCGCCGGGTCGTACGCCGGCGGCGCAACGCCGATCATGCGCTCTCCTCGATCTCTTCCAGCGCGCCCCGCAGGGCTGCCCCGTTCTCGTCCGGTGCTCCCCGCAGGGCCGCCCCGTCGTCCAACGCCTTTCGCAGGGGCGCCGATTCGGGCACCGTGTCCGGCCGGGCGGCCTCGGTGTCCGGTTTGCCGCGAGTGGTGGTCTCGTCCTCGGTCTCGCGGGTCACGACCGCGCGGTACCGGGGCTCCGTGCGGACCAGTTCGCGGTGCACGCCGACCGTGACGACCTCGCCCTCGTGCACCAGGACGACCCGGTCGGCGCGGTCCAGGAGGAGCGGCGACGAGGTGAACACCACGGTCGTGCGTCCCGTCCGCAGCCGTCGCACCCCCTGCGCGATCCGTGCCTCGGTGTGCGAGTCGACGGCGGAGGTCGGCTCGTCCAGGACGAGCACCTCGGGGTCGGTGATCAGGGACCGGGCCAGCGCGAGCCGCTGGCGCTGGCCGCCCGACAGCGAGCGTCCGCGTTCGGTGATCCGGGCGTCCATCGGGTCGTCCGTGTTCAAGGAGCCCTGCACGAGCGCTTCCAGGACGTCCGCGCACTGTGCGGCCGCCAGTGCCTCCTCGGGCCGCACGTCGCCGGAGGCGGGCACGTCGAGCAGCTCACGCAGCGAGCCGGAGAGCAGCACCGGGTCCTTGTCCTGGACGAGGACGGCCGCGCGCGCGGAGCCGAGGGGGAGTTCGTCGAGCGGCACGCCGCCGAGCAGGACCGACGGACCGGCCTCGGCGGGGTGGCCGCCGAGCCTTTCGGCGAGCCGTCCCGCCGCGTCGGGGTCGCCGCACACCACGGCGGTGAACCGGCCGCCGGGCGCCAGCAGTCCGGTGGCCGGGTCGTACAGGTCGCCCGACGGCGGAACGGCCTCGCGTGATCCCCCGGCGTCCGTGGCCCGCTCCAGGGACAGCACGCGCGCCGCGCGTCTGGCCGACGGGCGTGAGAACGAATAGGCCATGGCGATTTCCTCGAAGTGGCGCAAGGGGTAGGAGAGGACCATGACCGCGCTGTATACGGTGACCAGTTCGCCCACGGTGATGCGCCCCTGGCGGGCCAGGTGCACGCCGTGCCAGACGACCGCGATCAGCAGCAGGCCCGGCAGCAGCACCTGGATCGCGGAGATCAGGGACCACATCCGGGCGCTGCGCACGGCCGCGTGCCGTACCTCCTGCGAGGCGCGGCGGTAGCGGTCGAGGAACAGTTCCTCGCCGCCGATCCCGCGCAGTACGCGCAGACCGGCGACGGTGTCCGAGGCCAGCTCGGTGGCCCGGCCTGCCTTCTCACGCTGGAAGTCGGCGCGCCGGGTCGCCCTCGGCAGCAGCGGCAGCACCGCGAGTGCCAGCGCGGGCAGGCCGACCGCGACGACCACGCCGAGAGCGGGCTGGTAGACGAGCAGGCCGACGCAGACCACGACCACCGTGAGCGCGGCCGCGGTGAAGCGCGACACGGCCTCGACGAACCAGCCGATCTTCTCCACGTCGCCGGTCGAGACGGCCACCACCTCACCGGCCGCGACCCGCCGGGTCAGAGCCGAGCCCAGCTGTGCGGCCTTGCGGGCGAGGAGCTGCTGGACACGGGCGGCCGCCGTGATCCAGTTGGTGACGGCCGCCCGGTGCAGGAAGGTGTCGCCGACGGCGATGCCCGTACCGCACAGCGCCATGAGCGCGCCGGCCAGGGCCAGCCGGGTGCCGGAGGACTCGACGACGGCCTGGACGGCGAGGCCGACGCAGAACGGCAGCGCGGAGACGGACACGAAGTGCAGCAGGCCCCAGGCCAGCGACTTCAGTTGGCCGCCCAACTGGTTTCGCCCCAGCCACCACAGCAGTCGTGGACCCGAGCGCGCGTCCGGTACGCCCGGGTCCGGATACGGAAGGTCTTGGATCTGCATGACGTCCCAGTGGCTCGTGTCAGGTGGGGGAGTGGCGACAAGCCGTGAAAGGTTCGCCTCGGAGCGTGGTCGAAGGCAAACGGTTTTCCAGGCCGCCGTACAGAACCGGCAAGGTCGCAGCGCGTCCCCTTTGCGGTGTGATGTCCGCGGGATTGCGCAATCGGCAGGTGCCCGTGCCAGGATGCCTCGGTGCGGATCGACGGTGTACGGCGTGTGGCGGTCGCGGTGGCGGCCTTCGGAACTCTTCTGACGGCTCTGGCCGCGTGCGGCTCGCCGGGGGGCGGCAAGAGCGATCCGGCGCCCTCGGGTCAGGCCGGGCAGCCCCGCCCCGCCAGCGAGGACCTCACGCGCATCCCGGATGTCGGCGACAAGCTCCAGCGGCGGATTCCGGCCGATTCCGACCAGGTCGTGGCGGTCTACGGCAAGGGCAAGGACTCGGCGGCCTCCACGGTCGTGCTCTACGCCAGGCAGGGCAAGGCCTGGCATCGGATTCGCAGTTGGTCCGGGCACAACGGCAAGCGGGGCTGGACCACCGCTCACCGCTCGGGCGACCGCCGCAGCCCCGTCGGTGTGTTCACGCTCACCGACGCCGGCGGGGTGCTGAAGGATCCCGGTGCCCGGCTGCCCTACACACGGGACCCCGCCTTCGCCGCCCCGCACTGGTGGGCCAAGTCGCACTGGCACGACTTCGACTACGTCATCGCCATCGACTACAACCGCGTCAAGGGAACCCCGCCGAACAACCCGGAGCGCCCCGAGGGGGAGGAGAAGGGCGGCAGCATCTGGCTGCACATGGACCACGGCAGCGGTACGTCGGGATGCGTCAGCATGTCCAAGTCCGACATGGAGTACCTGCTGCGTACGCTGGATCCGGACCGGAATCCCGTGGTGGTCATGGGGGACCGGGCCGACCTGAAGGCCTGATCCGGGCAGGGGCCGTTGCGAGGAGGGCCTCACGCCCCGTAGAACACCGGCCATGAGAAGCCGGTTAGTCATGTTCATGCTTGCCGGAGCGACCCTCCTGGCGAGCACCCTCCTTGGGACGGGGGCCGCCTCCGCGCATTCCGCGCCCGCACACTTCGCCCCCGCGCACTCCGCCTCCGCCCGATCGGCCGCCGTCCCCGCCGAGTTCGGCACCGACTGGCACGATCCGGTCACCGCCGCCCCGCCGGTCGCCCGGCCGGACACCAGATCCTGCCGGGTCACGCTCGCCGAGGCCCGGTTCCGCGACTTCACCCCGTACAAGGGCACCTACGCGCCGCCGGACGGCTGCGGCGACCACTGGAGCAAGGTCGTCCTGCGCCTCGACGGCAAGGTGAAGGGCCGCCAGTTCGACCGGCTCGGCTATCTTCACGTCGGTGGGGGTGGGGGGGGGCGGGGGCGCGGAGCACACCCCCCCGCCCCCCCCCCCCACGCCCTCGCAGAGAGGGGCGAGAGGCGGCGCCGAGACACCGCGACCCACA
>NZ_JBHYKH010000099.1:0-13486 GCF_042741275.1 Streptomyces sp. NPDC058964 | reverse complement strand
CGGCTCCGATCTTCCTAGTCCCCCCCCCCCCTTTGGTTGCCGGCCCCCAGGTCCCCCTGCGCGGTATAGACCCCGCTGGGGGTGTGCCCTCCCGGCCGCCCGCCCAACCCCGAGCCGTCCCCCGACGGCATCGAGTGGTCCGTCGAGAAGGACGTCACGCGCTACGGCGACACCTTCCGTCACCCGCAGGACGTCGAGATGCTCATCGGCAACGTCGTCGACGACACGTACACGGGCGTCATCGACGTCAAGGTCACGCTCACCTTCTACGCGGGCCGGTCCGCCACCGCGCCCGACCGGGTCCTCACCCTCGCCGACACGGCCGACGGCACGACCGTCACCACGCCGCGCAACAGCGAGCGCATCGTCGCCGAGGTGTACGCCACCGGATCCGGCGGCGGCTGCGAGGAGTTCTGGTACCTGACGGTGGCCGACCCGGCGCCCTACTCCTGCAAGGCCGACCACGGCCCGTACCGCGAGGTGCAGATCAAGGTCGACGGGCGGCCGGCCGGGATCGCCGCACCGTTCCCCGACGTATGGACCGGTGGCTGGTCCAACCCCTTCCTCTGGTACGTCGTTCCGGCCCCGCGCGCCTTCGACGTGCGGCCGATCGAGTACGACCTGACCCCCTTCGCCGGGTTGCTGAACGACGGCCGTCCGCACCGCGTCGAGGTCTCCGTCGCGGGCGTGCCCGAGGGACAGACGGGCTGGAGCCTCCCGGTGAACGTGCTGGTCTGGCAGGACCCGCACCGCGCGCACGTCACCGGCCGCCTGACCGTGGACGAGGCGAGCGACCCGGTGAACTCATCGACGTACACGCCCGGTTCGGGGACGCACCGCGTGGACACCGATGCCGGCCACCGGCTGACCACCGCCGGATACGTCGACACCTCGCACGGCCGTGTGACGACCACCGTCAGCCGGGCGCTGGCGAACACCTCGGTGCACCGCTGGACCGACGGTGAGACGACGGACGGACTGAACGCCACCTGGACGGACGACGAGTCCGTGACGGTCGACGGGCGCGGACCGGCCCGGACGACGCGCACGCACCGGACGTACACGATGGACGGCACCACGACCCTCGGCACGGACGACCGGCTGCGCACCGTCCTGACACTGGGGGACCGGGCGGCCGTCGTGACGACGCGTGAGGGCCGCCGCACGGCGTGGTCGCGGCTCGACGACACCTACGCGGGCGATGCGGCGTACACCGCGAACGTGCCCCGCGACCAGCGTCACGCGGTCGGCACGACGAGCGAGCGCTACCGGCTGTACGGCTCGGACGGCTGCTACGACCGCTCCCTGACGGCCGTTCAGGGCGTGCTCACCCGGGACGACACCGGCTGCTGAACCCGGCGGCTCCCACTCCGGTGACACCGAGTTACGGAGGGGGGGGCCGCCCTTGGCATGCAAGGGCTTCCGGACGCGGCGCACCGCCGCACGGCTTCAGCAGCGCCTGACCGCTTCCCCGTCGATCAGCGTGTCCAGCAGCCCGCCGAGCGTCTCGCGCTGCTCGTCCGAGAGCGGGGCCAGGATCTCCGCCGCCGCCGACCGGCGGGCCCGGCGCAGCTCCGCGAGTGTCCTGTGCCCGTCGTCGGTCAGCTCGATCCGGGTCACCCGGCGGTTCGTCGGGTCGGGCACCCGTCGCACCTTGCCGCTCGACTCCAGGCCGTCGACCAGTGTCGTCACCGCGCGCGGCACCACCTCGAGGCGCTCGGCGAGGTCGGCCATGCGCGGCGGCGAACCGTAGTGCGCGAGGGTGCGCAGCAGCCGCGACTGCGCCGGGGTTATGCCCAGGTCGCGCAGCTGCATATGGCGCTTCTGGATGCGGTGCACCCGGCGGGTGAGCCGCAGCAACTGCTCGGCGAGCAGGCCCTCGGGATCGGGGGTGGTCATGCGGGAACAATATCAGGACCATGTTCATTGTGAGCATAGGTAACAATGAGCTATGCTCCGTCAGTCATCGTCGGCCGGCCTCCCTGCCGACACCCGCTCACCTCCGTAGGAGCCCATGCACCCCGACCGTGAACCCTCCTGGACGCCGTCCGCCGAGACAAGGGAACAGCCCCGGCAGGTACGCCGCATCCTGAAGCTCTTCCGCCCCTACCGCGCCCGGCTCGCCGTCGTCGGCCTGCTGGTCGGGGCCTCGTCCCTGGTCTCGGTGGCCACGCCGTTCCTCCTCAGGGAGACCCTCGACGTCGCGATCCCGCAGGGCCGCACCGGCCTGCTGAGCCTGCTCGCGCTCGGCATGATCCTGAGCGCCGTCCTGACCAGCGTCTTCGGCGTGCTCCAGACGCTGATCTCCACGACCGTCGGCCAGCGCGTCATGCACGACCTGCGCACCGCCGTCTACGGCCGTCTGCAGCGCATGTCGCTCGCCTTCTTCACCCGCACCCGCACCGGCGAGGTGCAGTCCCGGATAGCCAACGACATCGGCGGCATGCAGGCCACCGTCACCTCGACCGCCACCTCCCTGGTCTCCAACCTCACCAGCGTGGTGGCCACGATCGTCGCGATGATCGCCCTCGACTGGCGTCTGACCGTCGTCTCACTGCTTCTGCTCCCGGTGTTCGTCTGGATCAGCCGCCGAGTCGGCAACGAGCGCAAGAAGATCACCACGCAGCGCCAGAAGCAGATGGCCGCGATGGCCGCCACCGTCACCGAGTCGCTCTCCGTCAGCGGCATCCTCCTCGGCCGCACGATGGGCCGTTCCGACTCGCTCACCGAGTCCTTCGCGGGGGAGTCCGAGCAACTGGTCGACCTCGAAGTGAAGTCGAACATGGCCGGCCGCTGGCGGATGGCGGTCATCACGATCGTCATGGCCGCCATGCCCGCCGTCATCTACTGGACCGCGGGCGTCGCCCTGCGGATGGGCGGCCCCGAGGTCTCCCTGGGCACCATCGTCGCCTTCGTCTCGCTCCAGCAGGGCCTGTTCCGCCCGGCCGTCAGCCTGCTGTCGACCGGCGTCCAGATCCAGACCTCGCTCGCGCTGTTCCAGCGCATCTTCGAGTACCTCGACCTGCCCGTCGACATCACCGAGCGGGAGCGGCCCGTCCACCTCGACACCGTCAAGGGCGAGGTCCGCTTCGAGGGCGTCGAGTTCCGCTACGACGCGCACAGCGACGCGGTCGCCCCGGTCCTCGACGGGATCGACATCGCCGTCCCTGCGGGCAGCAGCCTCGCGGTCGTCGGTCCGACCGGGGCGGGCAAGTCCACGCTCGGCTACCTCGTGCCCCGGCTGTACGACGTCACGGGAGGCCGCGTCACCCTGGACGGCGTCGACGTCCGCGACCTCGACTTCGACACCCTGGCCCGCGCGGTCGGCGTCGTCTCGCAGGAGACGTACCTCTTCCACGCCTCGGTGGCCGACAACCTCCGCTTCGCCAAGCCGGACGCCACCGACGAGGAACTGCACGCGGCGGCGAAGGCGGCCCAGATCCACGATCACATAGCCTCACTGCCGGACGGCTACGACACCGTCGTCGGAGAGCGCGGCCACCGCTTCTCCGGAGGCGAGAAGCAGCGCCTGGCCATCGCCCGCACCATCCTGCGGGACCCGCCGGTCCTCATCCTGGACGAGGCGACCAGCGCCCTGGACACCCGCACCGAGCACGCCGTCCAGGAGGCCATCGACGCCCTGTCGGCCAACCGGACGACGCTCACCATCGCGCACCGCCTCTCCACCGTCCGGGCCGCCGACCAGATCGTGGTCCTCGACTCCGGGCACGTGGCCGAACGCGGCACGCACGACGAGCTGCTGGAGCTCGGCGGACGGTACGCGGCCCTGGTCCGCCGGGACGCGCGACTGGAACCGACCAGATGACGATATGCCAGGTTTGAGGCAGTATGCGGGTTAACGTGCCCGCATGCAGATGAACACTCCGCCACGGAGCGCGATTCGACTGACGCGCCGGGGCAAACTCGTCCTCGTCGTGACCTGCGCCGTCGTGGCCGGCACCGCCGTGGCGGTGCCGCTGCTGAGTCTGAACAGCGGCGGGGGCGCCAAGCCCAGGACCCTGGTGATCCCGGAGGGCTGGCGTTCGAGCCAGGTCTACGACGCCGTCGACAAGGTCCTCGCCCTGCCCGCGGGCAGCACCCGGAAGTCCATCGGCAAGTCGGGGCTGAAGCTGCCCAACGACGCCGAGGGCAACCCGGAGGGCTATCTCTTCCCGGCGACGTATCCGGTCGCCGAGAAGGCGACCCCCCAGTCGCTGCTGCAACTCATGGTCGACACCGCGAACCAGAGGTTCAGCGCGGCGCCGGTGGCGGCCGGTGCGCAGCGCAGCTCCATGAACATCTACCAGGCGGTCACCATCGCCAGCATCGTCCAGGCCGAGGCCGCCTCCAAGGCCGACATGGGGAAAGTGGCCCGGGTCGTCTTCAACCGGCTGGAGCGCGGCATGCCGCTGCAGATGGACTCCACCATCAACTACGCGCTGAACAGGAACACGCTCACCACGAGCACGGACGACACCCGGATCGACAGCCCCTACAACTCCTACCAGCGCATGGGTCTGCCGCCCACACCGATCGACAACCCCGGCGAGCAGGCGTTGCGTGCCGCGGTCAACCCGACGCCCGGCAACTGGCTGTACTTCGTCACGGTCAAACCGGGCGACACCCGCTTCACCTCCGACTACGCGGAGCACCTGCGCAACGTGGCCGAGTTCAACGCGCAGCAGAGGAGCAAGGCGTCCCGGCACAGCCAGTCCCAGCACAGCCAGAGCCAGAGCCAGAGCCGGAGCCCGGGGCAGAGCGCGAGTCCCCAGCAGAGCCAGAGTCCCCAGCAGAGCCAGAGTTTCCAGCAGAGCCAGAGTCCCACGCAGCAGTCGCAGAACCCGCTGACCTCACAGCCACCGAGGTGACCCGGCAGGTGCTCCCGCGGGACATCACGCGGCGGCCGGCTCCGCGGCCAGCAGCCGCCTGATGTCCCGCACGGCCGCGCGCCCCGCCCGGTTGGCTCCGATGGTGCTCGCCGAGGGGCCGTAGCCGACGAGGTGGATCCGCGGATCGGCGACCGCGCGGGTCCCCTCGACCCGGATCCCGCCGCCCGGTTCGCGCAGCCGCAGCGGGACCAGATGGTCGAGGGCCGCCCGGAAACCGGTCGCCCACAGGATGACGTCGGCCTCGACGTGCCCGCCTCCCTCGAGCTCTCGACTTCGCCCGGGCAGGAGGGACCCCCACCCCCACGCCACCCCGTCCGGAGTGATCCGGTCGAACATCGGCAGCCGGTGCAGGACCCCGTCCCGCAGCCCCTGCCGGATGGCGTCGTTGAGCGGGAGCCCCGTGACCGAGACCACACTCCTGGGCGGCAGTCCCTGCCGGACCCGCTCCTCCACCAGGGCCACCGCGGCCCGGCCCGCCTCCTCGTCGAAGGGCCCCTCCCGGAAGACGGGGGGCCGCCGGGTGACCCAGGTGGTGGCGGCCGCGAGCGGGGCGATCTCCAGGAGGTGCTGGGTACCGGAAGCGCCCCCGCCGACCACGACCACCCGCAGCCCGGCGAACTCCTCGGGCCCGGCGTACTGCGCGGTGTGCAACTGCCGTCCGCCGAACGTCTCCTGACCCGGGTAGCGCGGCCAGAACGGCCTGTCCCAGGTACCCGTGGCGTTGATCAGCGCCCGTGCCGCCCACGTGCCGTCCGAGGTCTCCACGAGCAGTCGCCCGTCCTCCCCGTCACGCACGGAGCGGACGTCGACGGGGCGTCGTACCCGCAGGCCGAAGGCGCGCTCGTAGGCGTCGAAGTACTCGGCGACGACATCGGCCGAGGGCCGCGCGGGATCGGCGCCCGTCAGTTCCATGCCCGGCAGCGAGTGCATCCCGTGGACCTTGCCGTACGTCAGCGACGGCCAGCGGAACTGCCAGGCGCCGCCGGGGCCGGGGGAGTGGTCGAGCACCACGAAGTCACGGTCCGGCTCGAACCCGGTGCGCCGCAGGTGATAGGCGCTGGACAGACCCGCCTGTCCAGCGCCTATCACCACTGCCTCGACCTCACGTGTGTCGTTCACGTTTTTACGAACAGCGCGGTGGTCATGGAACTTCCCGTGCGTCGCGGTCCCCACGGTGATCACGGAGCGGTCGGTCGGTGGGCGGCAAACCGCGGCGGCTGGGCCAGGATGGTGGCATGTCGGATGTCTTCACCACACGAGTGCTGAACGTCGCCACCGGTTCCCGGGAGAGGGTCGTCGACCTCACCGGGGACTGCGAGGCCTTCCTGCGCGAGACGGCGGGCGGCCGCGACGGACTGCTGAACATCTTCGTCCCGCACGCGACCGCCGGTATCGCCGTCATCGAGACGGGTGCCGGCAGCGACGACGACCTCCTGGCGGCCCTGCGCACCCTCCTCCCGGCCGACGAACGCTGGCAGCACCGTCACGGCAGCCCCGGACACGGCCGTGACCACGTCCTCCCGGCGATCGTCCCCCCGCACGCGACCCTGCCGGTGCTGGGCGGGCGCCTGGAACTGGGGACGTGGCAGTCCGTGTGCCTGGTCGACACCAACCGGGACAATCCCAACCGTCAGGTGCGGCTGAGCTTCCTCGGCTGAGCTCTTCCGGCTGACGCGGCGGGATCAGACCGGCGGCGGCCCGGACCCCTCGTCGCTGATCCCGTCGGTCTCCGGGAGTGCTTGTTCGGCCCAGATGACTTTGCCCTGGGGGGTGTAGCGGGTGCCCCAGCGTTCGGCCATCTGGGAGACGAGGAAGAGGCCGCGGCCGCCTTCGTCGGTGGTGGCGGCGTAGCGCAGGTGGGGGGAGGTGCTGCTGCCGTCGGAGACTTCGCAGGTGAGGGTGCGGTCGTGGATGAGGCGGACGTGGATGGGGTCGGTGCCGTAGCGGATGGCGTTGGTGATGAGTTCGCTGAGGATGAGTTCGGTGGTGAAGGCGAGTTCGGTGAGGTTCCAGGTGTCGAGGGTGTCGGCGACGTGGGTGCGCATGCGGGAGACGGCGGCGGGGTCGGCGGGGACGTCCCAGTCGGCGATGTGGTCGGGGGGCAGGGCGCGGGTGCGGGCGATGAGGAGGGCGACGTCGTCTTTGGGGCGTGGGGGCAGGAGTTGGTCGAGGACGGCTTGGCAGCTGTCTTCGGGGGTGCGGTGGGGGTGGCCGGTGAGGGCGTGGCGCAGGAGTTCCATGCCTTCGTCGAGGTCGCGTCGGCGGTCTTCGATGAGGCCGTCGGTGTAGAGGACGAGTTGGGTGCCTTCGGGGAGGTGGAGTTCGGCGGTCTGGAAGGGCATGGCGCCCAGGCCCAGGGGTGGGCCGGTGGGCAGGTCGGGGTAGGTGGCGGTGCCGTCGGGGTGGACGAGGGCGGGGGCGAGGTGGCCGGCGCGGGCCATGGTGCAGCGGCGGGTGACGGGGTCGTAGATGGCGTAGAGGCAGGTGGCGCCGACGACTTCGGCGGCGGTTTCGGCGTTGGCTTCGTCCTGGTCGATGCGGCCGACGAGGTCGTCGAGGTGGCTGAGGATTTCGTCGGGGGGCAGGTCGAGGGTGGAGAAGTTGTGGACGGCGGTGCGCAGGCGGCCCATGGTGGCGGCGGCGTGCAGGCCGTGGCCGACGACGTCGCCGACGGCGAGGGCGACGCGGCTGCCGGGCAGGGGGATGACGTCGAACCAGTCGCCGCTGACGCCGGACTGGGCGGGCAGGTAGCGGTAGCCGATTTCCAGGGCGCTTTGTTCCGGGAGGGCGCGGGGCAGCAGGCTGCGTTGGAGGGTGACGGCGAGGGCGTGTTCGCGGGTGTAGCGGCGGGCGTTGTCGATGCTGACCGCGGCTCGTGCGACGAGTTCCTCGGCCAGGGAGAGTTCCTCCTCGTCGAAGGCCTCGTGGCGTTTGGCGCGCCAGAAGTTCGCCATGCCCAGCACCACACCGCGGGCCTGGATCGGCGCCGCGATGAGCGAATGGATCCCGTACGCGATGATCTCCCGGGTGCGTTGCGGATCCTGCGCCAGCCAGCCGTTCGCCCCCGCCAGATCGGTCACCAGTTCGGCTCGCCCGCTGCCGTAGCCGCGCGCCTGAGGCGTGGACGGCAGGAAGTCGATCAGCCGGTCCTTCCCGTACAAGGGGGGATCGTCCCGGATGCCGTGGACGGCGACACGTCGTAGGCCGGTGGCGGTGGGAGCGGGTTCCTCGCCGTGCAGCACCCCGTCCGCGATGTCCACGGTGACGAAGTCCGCGAGCCGGGGCACCGCCACCTGCGCCAGCTCGTCCGCCGTCCGTACGACGTCCAGGGTGGTGCCGATGCCCAGACCGGCGTCGTAGAGCAGCTTGAGCCGCTCGCGCGCCAGCTCCGCCCGGCCCGACACCGCCTGCAGCTCCGTCGAGTCGCGCAACGTCACCACCGTCGCCGCGCCACCACCCCCACGCTCCGTGGGCCGCTGATTCACCGCCAGCAACCGCTCCCCGGCCGGATGCACCTCGTCGGTCGCCTCACGCCCGGACGCCAGCAGCTCCACCGTCTCCGGATCCAGGCTCGACAACTCCCAGACGGACCGTCCCTCGGCGTCGGGCGGCAGTTCCAGCAGGCGCCTCGCCTCGTCGTTGGCCAGCAGCAGACGCCCGTCCTCGCTGACGATCAGCACCCCTTCGCGCACGGAGTGCAGCACCGTGTCGTGGTGTTCGTAGATGCGGGTCAGTTCGGCCGGGGCGAGGCTGTGGGTCTGGCGGCGCAGCCGCCTGCCCACCAGCGCCGTCCCGCCGGTCGCCACCACGAGCGCTCCGGCCCCGGCGGACAGGATGATCGGCAGCTGCCGGTTCACCTCACTGGTCACGTTCTTGACCTTGAGCCCCGCGGAGACCAGGGCGGTCACACGGCCGTCGGCGCCGTAGATGGGGACGGTGGCCTGGACCTCGTGCCCGAGCGGGCCGTGGACGCTTTCCGTGTACAGCTTTCCGGCGAGTGACGGCCCGATCCTGCCGACGAACCGCTTCCCGATCCGGCTCGGGATGGGGTGGGTGTAGCGGATGCCCTTGGTGTCCATGACCACGATGAAGTCGACACCCGCGGACCTGCGCCCCGCCTCGGTGAGCGGCTGGAGCACCTTCGACGGGTGGGTGGTCTTCAACGCCTGCAGGATGCCCGGCGAGTGCGCGAAGGTCTGCGCCACGGCTATGGACCGGCGCTTGGCCTCCGAGCTGGTGTCCCGTTCCGACTGCAGGACGAGGGCGAAGACGGCACAGACCACGAGCAGCACGACCAGTGCCACTTGTAGTACGAGGACCTGCCCGGCGACGCTTCGCGGGCTCCTGCCGCTGAGCAAGCGCCAGGAGGAACGTCGAAACCGGGCGAATCTGTCCGCCATGCGACATTTGTAGCACCGGTAATTCCTGGTGGCTATGGCCTCGTCCAAGTCGTGAACAACTTCCGCCCTCTTCCGGCACGTGCGAAGTCCCGCCCGCGCGCGGGAATCGACCACCCTCGCGCACCGGGCGTTTACAGCTGTCGCGGTTCGCGCTAGCTTCGCAGGGAAGTGGAGTGGGAGCGCTCCCATCGGTGGACCGGAACCCGCCGCCCGGGACCGCTCCCGCTCCACGTGCCCACCGGCACGCCTCCGTACCCTCCTGGCAGCCTTCCGTACGGCCCCGTCCGGCCGGAGGGCGGATGCCGCCGGACCGGAGAGGCGTATCTGCCATGCCTATGACATCTCTGCGGCGGGCGGGGCGTGATGGTGCGCAACGCCTGCCGGAACGGCTCGCTGGGTCCGGAGCGGAGTACGACGTCGGGATGCGTCGTCCAGGGCTCCGGCGCCGACGGTGCGGCGACCCTGCCCTGTCAGGTGGGCTGAGCCGCCGCCGCTCTGGGCGGACCCCGTGGCATTGTCCACCGGGTCCGCGAGCCGGGCGGGCGAGGGGGGTTCGGCCCGTCCGGAAGGGGCTCCCCCTGCCCGAACCGAACAGAGGGCCCGGGGGAGCGTGGCTTGTGTCGAGGCCGTGATGGCGACAACGTTGTCTCGGTGGTCTGTACATGACTTTACCGCCTCAACAGACAACGATGTCAAGCAAGTTCCACTCACCCGACCGGGTGATCCCGGCGGGCGTCGCTGCTGCTGCACACGGTCTTCCGTGGCACGGGCGGCGCACGCTACTGTCCCTGCGGCTTGTGCGACCCGTGATGCGCGACCCGTCCCAAGGAGGAGGGGCCGCGTCATGCGCTTCCGTCCCATGTCCCTGCTGCTCGCCGCGGTACTCGCGGCCGGCGGCTCCCCCGCCCTCGCGGCGACCGCCGCACCGCCTGATCTCGTCAAGGACCCCACCGCCCACGTCGACCCGCTGATCGGCACCAGGAACGGCGGCAACGTCTTCCCGGGGGCCGTCGTGCCCTTCGGCATGCTCTCCTGGAGCCCGGAGAACATCAGAGGCGACGCCGGCGTCCCCCAAGCCCTCGGCCCCGTTCGAGCAGGGGGTACCCCCATCGCCGCGCCCGGCGGCTACCAGTACGACGCCACCCGCATCCGCGGCTTCAGCCTCACCCACATGTCCGGCACGGGCTGCGCGGGCGGCAGTGGCGACATCCCGTTCTTCCCCTACGCCGGCGAGGTCACCTCTTCCCCGGCGAGCGACACCAAGGACGCCGTCTACGCCTCCGGCTTCAGCCACACCGACGAGACCGCCGAACCCGGCCACTACAAGGTGGGCCTCGCCTCCGGCGTCACGGCCGACCTCACCGCGACCACCCGCACCGGTTCCGCCCGCTTCACCTTCCCGGACGACGAGCCCGCCTCGCTGCTCGTCCGCACCGCCGACTCCGAGGTGGGGTCGGCCGATTCGTCGATCACCATCGACCCGGACACCCGCACCGTCTCCGGCTCCGTCACCTCCGGAGACTTCTGCGGCTACCTCGACCCCGAGGGCCAACGTGCCTACTACACCCTCTACTTCACCGCCCGCTTCGACCGTCCCTTCAAGGCCGACGGCACCTGGCAGGACGACAGGCTGAACCCGGGGGCCACCTCCGCCTCGGGCGGGACCGGCGGCTTCTCCAACGGCGGGCGGCCGGTCGCGGGCAAGGGCGCGGGCGGGTACGTCGAGTTCGCACCCGGCACCGGTCCGGTGAACGTCAAGGTCGGCATCTCGTACGTCAGCCGGGCGGCCGCCGCGGCGAACCTCGCGGCCGAGAACCCGCCGAAGCGCTCCTTCGACGCGGTGAAGGACGCCGCCCGCGCGGCCTGGCGCGACCGCCTGGACGCCATCCGGGTCGGCGGCGGCACCGACGCCGACCGCACCACCTTCTACACCGCCCTCTACCACTCCCTCCTGCATCCGAACGTGATCAGTGACGCCGACGGGAGATACCGCGGCAGCGACGACAAGGTGCACCGGGTCGGCCGCGGCCACCGGGCCCAGTACGGAACCTTCTCCGGCTGGGACGTCTACCGCGACCAGGTGCAGCTGCTCACCCTGCTCGACCCGCGCACCGGCTCGGACGTCGCCCAGTCGCTGTACGAACTCGCCCGGCAGAACGGCGGGATCTGGGACCGCTGGCTGCACGGCGCGAGCGGCACGCACGTCATGAACGGAGACCCCTCACCCACCGCCCTGGCCGGGATCCGGGCCTTCGGCGGCACGGACTTCGACCTGCGCGGGGCGCTGGAGTCACTGGTCCAGGCGGCGACCGTGCCCACGGAGCAGGACCTGTCGGCGGCGGGCAAGCCGGTCCTGTCGGTCGGCCAGCGCCCGTCGCTCGACAAGTACCTGGCCAAGCACTACATGCCGTCCGTCTCCAACGCATGGGGCGGCGCCGCCGAAACCCTCGAGATGTCCACCGCGGACTTCTCGCTCTCCCAACTCGCCACGGCGGCGGGGAAGAAGAGCACCGCGGCGGCCTTCGCCCGGCGGGCCCAGTGGTGGCAGAACAACTTCAACATCGCCGCCGACCGGAGCGGCGGCTACATCGCCAACCGCAAGGCCGACGGCAGCTGGGTGACCGGCTTCACACCCGACACCGGCAACGGGTTCGTGGAGGGCACGGCGGCCCAGTACACCTGGATGGTGCAGCACGACCCGGCCGGACTGTTCGCGGCCATGGGCGGCACCGGCAAGGCCCTGGCCCGGCTCGACGACTTCTTCCACGACGCCGACGGCGGCTGGGCGTTCACGGGCAGCGGCGGCACAAAATCCGAACTGGACAACGAGCCGTCGCTCAACGTCCCCTACCTGTACGACTACGCGGGCGCCCCGTACAAGACGCAGGAGACGGTCCGGGCGGCCGTGCGGCAGCTGTGGTCGACCCAGCCCGGCGGCATCCCCGGCAACGACGACCTCGGCGCCATGTCCGCCTGGTACGTCTTCTCCGCGCTCGGCATGTACCCCCAGGTCCCCTCCCGAGCCGAACTCGTCCTCGCCTCACCGCTGTTCGAGCGGGTTGAGATCGACCGCCCGCACGGCAACGACATCTCCATCCGCGCGAAGGGAGCGGCTCCCGACGCGCCCTACGTGCAGTCCCTGAAGGTCAACGGCCTCAGCAGTGACCGTACTTGGCTCCCGGCCTCGTTCGTGCGGGACGGCGGACGGCTGGACTACACGCTCTCCGGCACTCCGAACCGCGCCTGGGGCGCGACCGCCCCGCCGCCCTCCTTCCGGGAGGGGGAGCAGCCGTACCAGATCGGCGTCGGGCCGACCGCGGCGACGGTCGCGCCCGGTGCCGGCACGAAGGTCGGCATCCGCGCCCTGTCGCTGAACGGCGGCACCGGCCCCGACGTCCGCTTCCGCGTCGAGACCCCGGACGGCATCACGGCCACGCCCGCCGAGGGCACGGTGACCGACGGCTCGCAGCAGATCGCCCTGTCCGCCGCCGACGACGTCCACCAGGGCTTCTACGACGTCAAGGTCACGGTGACCTCGGGCGGCACCTCGTACGAGCAGCCGGTCGCCCTGACCGTGGCCGCGCCCGGAACCCTCCTGGCGTCCTACAACAACACCGGCGTCTCGGACGACACCGGCGACCACGACGAGGCCGACTTCGACGGCGGCGGCTGGAGCTACTCCCGCCAGGCCCTCGCGGCGGCGGGCCTGACCGCGGGCGCGCAGGGCACCGTCGACGGCCTCACCTTCACCTGGCCCGGCTCACCCTCCGGCCGTCCGGACAACGCCTCCGCGGCCGGCCAGACCGTCGAACCGGTCACCCCGGCGGCCAGGCTGTCCTTCATCGGCAGCGGGGTCAACGGAAACCAGAAGGCCACGGCGACGGTCACCTACACCGACGGCAGCACCGGCACGATCGACCTCTCCTTCACCGACTGGACCGTCGGCGGAGGCGGCGGCACCGTCCAGTACGGCAACGAGGTCGTCGCCAAGAGCGCGTACCGCAACGTCGCGGGCGCGGACAAGGACCCGGTGGCTACCTACGTCTTCGCGACCAAGCCCTTCGAGGCACCGTCCGGGAAGACCATCAGGAGCGTGAAGCTCCCGGACGACGCGGATCTGCACGTGTTCACCCTCGCGGTCGGCTGAGCATCGCGCCGGCCGCCCCGGCGCAGGAGGCCGCCCCCGGTGCCCCCGGC
>NZ_JBHYKH010000098.1:10259-22421 GCF_042741275.1 Streptomyces sp. NPDC058964 | reverse complement strand
CTGCACAACCTCGCACTCGCCGGATAGCCGAACAGGCGGCACTGCAGCCGCCCATGCCACTCCCGACTCCAAGATCGTTACGGGACAAGCCTTAATCGCGCGGAGCACCGTGCGTCTGGTGGCCCGGATGGATGCGGCTGCCGGCACGGCCAACGCGCAGGTGCTGTTCAACCCGATCAAGTCCCCGGCAATAGTCCAGTCGAGCAACCAGGTCGCAGCCAGCATCCATGTCTTCCACGGGCGGCTCGGTATTGAGTCTGGTCGCCAGTCGTCGGAGGCGAGACGGTGGGTGGACGCGGCCACGGAGGCGAGGGACAAGGCGCTCGAGGCAGGAGCAAAGAGCGTCGATGCCGCCATAAGCCTCGGCAACGAGACCCTCGACCTGGCCAGCTCGGTAACGGGCAAACTCTCCAGCGGGATCGCCGAGCGAGCGCGCCGTTGGCTCGGGGACGAGGAGGAGCGCGACGCGTTGCCTTCAGGCATCTGTCACAAGGTCCAGGAAGCGCAACCAGCCGTCACGGCTCACGGCGAAGGGGGTGCGCATCGCATCCTTGGAGTCGCGTACGTGGACGGCCTGCTCGGTGACGGCCACCTCCACGCAGTCGTCCCCCTGGGTGCCGCTGTAGCTGGACTTAAACCAGGCGAGTTCGGGGTTGCTCATAGCTCTCCTCGCAGTCGCTCCAGCAGACCCCGTGAGTCTTTGGGGTGCAGGGCCTGCGACCGCAGTGTGTCATAGCACTGGCAGAGCAGGCTCACCTCTTTCGCGTTGGTGATCAAACGGCCGTTCTGCTGGCCCTCCGAGTAGGCAATCCGCCGACGTTCCGGGGTTTCCAGCAACCGCATGGGACCGTCGAGGCACGCGTGGTACTCGGCGTCCATCGGCATGACTTGAAACGTCACGTTCCTGGAAGCAGTGAGTGCCAGCACATGATCCAGCAAGCCGCGCATCACCTCCGCGCCCCCTAGCCGCCGCCGTAAAACGTGCTCCTCCACGATGAAGCTGAACGGGACGTTGGGCCGCTCAGTGAGCATCCGTTGCCGCTCCAGTCGAGCGACCACCTGCGCCTCCAACTGCTGATCGGAAAGCGGGGGAATGCTGTTGCCGAACACCGCCCGCGCATACCCCTCCGACTGCAACAACCCCGGCACCAGCCGACACTCATACGTACACAGGCTCACCGCCCGCCGCTCCAGCCTCGCCCACTGCCGGAACCAAGCCGCCAGCCCCGCCTCTCCCCGAGTCAGAAACCGCGCCGCCTGCCGCAACGCCCCCGTGTTGCCCAGAGCCTCCTCCGCCCGCTCCACAAAGGACGCGTCCGGCATCCGCCGCCCCAGCTCCACCGACTCCACCGTGTGCTTGGAGAAGCGGACCATCTCCCCGAACTCCACCCGGCTCAGCCCCGCATGCTCGCGCAACGCCTGGACCACCGCCCCGAACGTCCGCAGACTGTCCGACGGATCCGGTTCCCGCTCGCACTCTCCGCCCAGCCCCACCGGTTCGACGTGGTCGGTCGTCATTCGAGGCCCACCTCCAGGTGCACACAAGCCAGTTCCCCCTGATCGAGAACACCCAGACTGGCCGTTCCGCATTCGTACTGTCCACCGAACGTGTCCGTACGCTGACGCACCGTACGGGCCGCACTCCTGGCGCACGCCACCCCACGCGCGTCACCGTGGCCCCATGAACGTGAGCTCGCCCCACTCCCCCACCACCGTCCGGACGTTCGCGCAGCAGCTGTCGTCCACCCGGCGCGGCGCACGGCTCGCCCGTCTCCTCGCCGTGGCGGAGTTCCAGGCCTGGCAGGTACCGCCGTCCGTGGCCGAGCGCGCGGAGCAGATCGTGGCCGAACTGGCCGCCAACGCGGCACTGCACGGCCGCGTCCAGGGCCGCGACTTCCGCCTGGCGCTCCACCTCGACCCGGCGGCCGGCCTGCTGCGGATCGCCGTGACCGACGCCCGAGGTGATCGCCTCCCCCACCCCGCCACGGACTTCACCACGTCCCCGGACGCGGAGTCGGGTCGTGGCCTGCTCATGGTGACCGCCCTGGCCGACCGCTGGAGCACGGAGTCGTGTCCGCCCGGCGGCAAGACCGTCTGGGCGGAGCTTGTCACGCTTCCCGCGCCCCTGGAGTGAGCAGCGCTTCGCCGTGATGCCACTGTGCCCCACGAATCCTCGTGGGACAGGAACGACATCCAACTGGACTGCACCGTCGCGCTGTGGCGCCTCAGGCGGTCACCGGCTCCCAGCCGTAGCCCTCGACCGCCCCCTCGTACGGCGACAGGAGCGGCTCAGTTCCGTACGCACCAACTCTGCATCACCCGGCGGCGGTAGGGTCAGTGAAGCTGTGACCGCTCGACGGAAGAAGGAACCTCGCGGCGGGGCCCCGTACCGCCTCGCGTCCATCCCGTCGTCCTACAACCCCGCCCTCGCCAGCAGCACCAGCAGCGCCTCGGGTTTCACCTTCTGCACCGACCTCACCTGGCCGAGCTTCAGTTCCTCCCGGCCGACCGGGCTGCCGCACAAGGCGTCCGTCGCATCCGGCAGCAGCGTCACCTCGACCCGGTACGAGAACTCCGGATCCTCGGGGTCCTCGTACGGCTCCTTGTCGATCTCGGCCAGCGCCGCCACGGCCGACTCCGGTTGGCTGAAGAAGAACCACAGGCGGTCCCCTGGGCTCATACGGTTGCGCCGGCTGAGCCAGAGATCGAGTTCGGGTTCTTCATGGGCGAGGCGGCGGATGGTCTCCTTCGTGGAGGGTTCCCCGTCCAGCGTGTCCTTGTTCGGGTTGAGGATGTAGATCCAATCCTCCACGGCTTCCCCCATCATCTGTGTCGCTGCGCTCCGCGCGTACGAAGCTGGAGTTGCCCCTACCGGTCCATGGTGTCAGCCGACAGAGCCGTCCGCAGACGAACCACCAACCTCCGGAAGCGGGCTCGACCTCATCCGGCATCATGTCGGCATGACAGGTGGGGTGGATGTGCGTACGGCGGCGGGCCGGTTCGATCGGACGGCTGTCGCGGAGATTGAGTCGGCCGCCGAGGAGGAGCGCGAGCGGGTGCTCTCGCACTTCCCGTTGGAGGGGTGGAAGACGCTGCCGCTCGAGCGCTACGCGCTCGGCCAGCCCGCGCCCGCCGGATCCGAACCGGCGTACTGCCGGCTGCTCGAGTTCCTCACTCCGAACCTGGGCAGTATCAAGGGCGGCAGCGCCGCGAAGCACATCATGTACCGTCACAACTCGGGCGAGTGGCGCCTGGCGGCTCCGCTGCGCAAGGCGGATCCGCGAGACGCGTGGGAGGAACTGCGCAGTCAGTTCGTCGCGGCGTTCGACGCGGTCGCCGCCGGGGACTTCGAAGCCGTGGACGAACTCTCCGCCCTGCGGTTCGGTCCTGCTCTCGTGACCAAATCACTGGCCGTCTACTTCCCCGAACACTTCCTGCCCGTCTACTCCGCCGAGCACCTGCGGCGGTTCCTCATCCAGCTCGGCGGCACGGCGGAGGCCGACTCGCCCCCCTCGCGCCCCACCCGCAGGCTCCTCGAAATCGTCCGCTCGCGGCCGGAGTTCGAGGGCTGGGGCGGGCTCGAGGTGATGACCTTCCTCTACCAGGACTTCGACCCGCGTCCCCGGCAACGCACGATCTGGAAGATCGCTCCTGGCGAGCGCGGGCGGCTCTGGGACGAGTGCCGCGACGGCGGCTTCATCTGCGTGGGCTGGGACGAACTGGGTGACCTGAGTCAGTACCAGAGCGACACAGAACTCAAGGACGCCCTCGACAGGGGCTATCCGGGCGGCAGCGGCGGCAGTCTGACCACCGCGCGCAGGCTCCTCGCCTTCCGGGACCTGGAGCCCGGCGACCGGATCGTGGCCAACCGCGGGATCGACGAGGTCCTGGCCACCGGCACCGTCGCCGGAAGCTACCAGTTCGTTCCGGACCGGCCGGAGTACCAGCACATCGTCCCGGTGACCTGGGACCCTTCCCATGCGCAGAAACTGTCCAAGCCCCAGCGCGGCTGGCGGTCCACCTTCGCCAGGGTCGACCCGGCCACTTTCGCCAGGTTCACCGCGCAGCAGCCCAACACCGCCCAGGGCGCCGGTCCGGTGCAGCCGGGCACGCCCGTCGCCCTGCCCGAGGACGTGCAGGCCGTCCTGGACGCCCTCGAGCGCAAGGGGCAGATCATCCTGCACGGGCCGCCCGGCACCGGCAAGACGCGACTCGCCCTCGGCGCCGCCCTCGCCCTGGCCGGCCGTGCCGACGTACTCGACGGTTCGGAACCGGAGCGACGTACGGAGGCGCAGGCCGAGGTGCTGAGCGGTGACCGGGTCCGGCTGGTCACCTTCCATCCCTCGTACGGATACGAGGACTTCGTCGAAGGCTTCAAACCCGATCTCGACGCGAAGGGGTCCGGGCTCACCCTCGCCCTCGCGAACGGCTTGTTCCACACTCTCTGCAGCCGCGCCGCCGACCATCCCGACCAGACCTTCCTCCTGATCATCGACGAGATCAACCGAGGTGATCTGCCGAGGATCTTCGGTGAGCTGATCACACTCCTCGAACTCGACAAGCGGAACCTTCCTGTCGACCTACCGGTCAGCAAGCGCAGCTTCTCCGTGCCGCCGAACGTCCGGATCATCGGCACGATGAACACGGCGGACCGGAGCATCAGCCACCTGGACGCCGCGGTGCGCCGCCGCTTCGCCTTCCTGCCCGTGGGTCCCGACTCGGACGCCGTGTCGGGAACGGTCGGCCCGCTCGACCTCGCGGCCTTCTTCGAGTCCCTCAACAGCCGTATCGCCCGCCACCTCGACACGGATCACCAGATCGGGCACGCCTACCTGATGCGAGACGGAGAGCCGATCGCCACCGAGGAGGACCTGGCCGCCGCCTTCCACCACGAGGTGGTGCCGCTGCTGGAGGACTACTGCCTCGGCCGGGCCGACCTGCTGCACCGCATCCTCGGCGGCCTGGTCGACCTGGACACCGGGCGGCCCGTGCTCATGTCCCCTCAGGATCTCCCGGACGCGCTGGCCACCGAATTCACAAGTGACACGACGGGCCCTGATGCCTGACCGCCGTCCCGAAGTCCGGCTCGGCGAGTACGAGTCCGCCGAGCTGGGCCCTGACCAGCTCACCGCCCGGGATCTCGACCGGCTGTACGCCCTGCAGGCACGCGGCTGTCTGACTCTGACCACGGGCCGCACAGGGTGGCGACTCAAGGCCGACGCCACCGTCGGCGTACTGGTCCTGGACCGGGTGCGGCTGGTCATAGAACCTAAGTTCGCCATTCCGGGCGAACAGCTCATGACCTGGCTCGCCTACGCGCTCCACGCCCCTGTCCCGACGGCCGCCAGGCGCTGGTCCACCGCCCCTGACGGCTACGCCGACCTCGTGGCCGCCGCGCTGCTGGAGGAGTGCGAGAAGCTTCTGCGGGAGGGGCTGCGCCGGGACTACGTCCGCCATCAGAGCCTCGAACCAGTGCTGCGCGGGCGCCTGGACGTCGCCGCGCAGGCCACCCGCCGCTTCGGGCAGCTGGACCAGCTGCATGTCCGCACTTTCGACAGAGAGGCGGACATCTGGGACAACCGCGTCCTCGGAACGGCCCTGAACGTCGCGCTCGGCCTGACGACCGACTCCCGGCTGGCCCGCAGCCTGCACGGCGTCGCCGACGCGTTCCCGGATTCCGGCACGCCCGTCACCGCGTTGCGCGCCCTCGAGCGCACCCAGTACACACGCCTCAACGCCCGCTACCGTCCCGCTCACACGTGGGCTCGCCTGCTGTTGCGCGGCGGAGGCGTGAGCGACCTGTTGACCGACCACGGCACCACGGCGGGCGGCCTCCTGCTGGCCATGCCCGCGCTCTGGGAAGCCGTCGTCCGGCGGCTCGCCACCGAGGCCGCCATCCCGCACGGAGGCCGCCCCGTCCCCGGCAACGGAGGGACCGGCATCACCGTCCGCGGCGACCTCGGCAGCACCTCGACGTTCCGCCCGGACCTTCTGCTCGGCCTGTCCCGTCCCGGCACGGACCATCGCGCCCTGCTGCCCATCGACGCCAAGTACAAGCGCTACGACCGCCACGGCGTGAGCGCAGGCGACATCCACCAGCTCCTGACGTACAGCGCCGGCTACACACCCGCCGAAGCCCCGAGCGCGGTCATCGTTCATCCTCAGCCGGGCGGATACGCCCGCCGCACGCTGCGGATCGGGAGCCCTCAGCGCGGTCTTGGCGTCATCCACGTGCTGGGAGTCGACACACACGCCCCACCGGAGCAGGCGAGCGCGTGGATGTGTGCCATGCTGCCGTGAGTTCGCCGGTATGGCCGACTCGGCCAGAACGCACGCCGGAGCGGCGCCCGCTCACAACGGCGGCTTGCTGCCCGGTACCCAGTCGAAGCCGAAGCCGTAAGCCTGGTCGATGAGCTGCTGGTTCGACAGCCACGGTTGCGCGGTGAACCAGCGGACCTCGCGTCGGAGGTCGAGTGTGTCCCGTCCCGGGGTCAGCAGGGCGATGGCACAGGCGGTTGCGCCTGCCGGGGAGTCGTCGAGGTGGATCCGCCATGTGCCGCTGGGTGCGCTGACCGTGACGACCCCTCCGAGTGTCCGGAAGTCGGCCGCGCCCTCGTAGATGTACACGTAGACGAGGAGTTTCTTGAACTGGCGGCGATGTTCGAGGCTGATGCGGACTGTTTCCCCGTCGGAGGTCTCGCCTGTGCGGTCGTCCTGGTCGATGCTGACGTAGGGCCAGGTGTCGAGGTCGCCCCACGTCTCACCGAGGGGCTGCACCGCGGTGCCCGTTCCGTCGCACGTGAGGACCATGCAGCCCAGATCAAGGTCCGCCTCTGCGGTGACCGACCAGTTGAGGTTCACCTGCAGGGTGCCCCAGCCCGTGATCCGGGCGCGCGGCGTCTGCTTGGTGAGCTGCACGGTGCTCGTCTGCGGCTGCAGCGGCTGCCGCGTCCGAAGCTCCGGCTGGGCGGGCGACGCTCCTCGGCCCAACTGGACGATCCCCCGCTGTCTTCCGTCGCCACTCAATGCAGCCCTCCCCATACATCACTGTAAAACGTCAGCGGTTCCCGCCGCGCCGCACCACCCATGTGATCGTCGTCTAATATTGCGCGACTGGTGAAGATGATGTGAACATTGCAGTAGCCATGTTTATTGGCACACAGGTTTGAGCTGCAGGTCATCACCGGCGCTGGACGCACTTGGGTCTGCACAGGAGGCCCGGTATCGCCGGGCAGGGGTGGGGAATGTTCTTGGGGACTCAACTCGACAACGGGGTGGCGGCACGCCATCTCGACGACATGGCACAGGAACCATTGCTCGCGCCGCGCGCCGACGAGTTGCGCGCACTGGCTCAGGCACTCGACTCCGATGACGCGGAGGCTCTGGATCCGTGGGCCGAACTCGACCTGATGGGGCATTTCGTACGGTCTGAGAGCATCGCCGAGAGCGCGCAGGACGCTCGTGGGGGACGGTTCGACCCCATTCTGGACTGGGTGCTCGGCGCCCTCGTCTTCCTGCCTCTGCTCTTCACGTGGTTCGGTCTCTGGCAGGCCTCGAGTGCATACGGAGCACTCACGGGGGACGACCCCAAGGCGGCGGGCCGGCCGTTCCTCCAGCTGTGGCAGTCCGGATTCGACGGCCACCTGGGTGACACCTTCCGGTTCGGGCACGTCGCCGTGACCGGATGTCTGACCCTGGGGATGCTGTTCGTCCTCACGGCGGTCCACGGTTACCGCCGCACCGCCACCGAACGCAGCGAGGACCAGGCGCGACGCCGCGCCCAGGCGGTCCTCACCCGCCTCGCACCGGTCCTGACACGTGCGCAGCTCTGCCTCAACCGGCACCGTGTCGCCTCTCCGCAAAGATTCGCGGCAGAGCTCAACTCTGCGGCCGGACGACTGCAGCGGATGCATTCCAAGGCCATCACCACGCAGGAGGAACTCACCCGGGCGGCCGAACTGGTCGGTGAGGCCATGGACAAGGCGGAGCAGCGCCTCTCCCAGGCTGAAACGTATGTGCGGCCGATCGAACAAGTGGTGAAGCAGATCGAAGAGACCGTCCGGGACAGCGGTACGGCCATCCAGACGGCTGTTCAGGATCTCGCCGACCCGGTGACGCAGGCGGGACGGAGTCTCGCCGACGCCGTCAGCGGACAGACCAGCGTGCTCGACAAGGCGTTGGAGGATCTGCGGGCGGCCGGCGACGCGATGCGCGAGGTCCTCAGTCGCGCCGCGGACCGGCTGGAGTCGGCGGTCGGTGACAATGGCGACCGCGTTCGCAGCGCTCTGTCCGACGCGGCACGACAGGTTGAGGACTCCCTGACCGTGCTGGCGGCCTCGCAGCGTGGGTTCACCACCGGAATCGAGGTGGTCTCGGACGTCAACGGCCGACTGCTCAACGACCTCGGCGCAGTGGCCGAGCGCTCCAGCGAGGCGGCGGAGATCTCTCGCGAGGCACTGCTCGGCATCGAGACCCGCAGCCGGGCACTGCACGATGCGGCCGACCGCTTCGCGAGCGTCACCGACGCTCTGGAACGGGCGCTCAGAGAGACGGACGGAGCGCGGGCCGACGTGGCTGCGGCGCGGGCCGACGCGGAGGCGGCACGAGCCGGTGCGGAGGCAGCCCAGCGACGCGCTGAGGAGGAGCTGCGCCAGGCGAAGGAGTTGCAGGCCGGGATCGGATCGGCACGGTGAGCCCACGCAAGCGGGGTTTCCGGTTCAACCCCCTGCACCTGGCCGGGTGGCTCTTCGCCGACATGCTGCTCGTCCTCGCGCTGGTGTCGATGGGCGACCGCGGGGATCCGCTGGCCGCCCGCCCCGCCGCTCACCCTTCGCCCTCAGCCGCCGCCAAGCCGAGTCCGACGCCCACGGGGCCACGATCGGTGGAGCGCAAGCCGGTGAAGCTCCATGTGACGGCCGCGACCGGTGACACCACGCGGATGGTGAAGGAACTGCGTGCTGCCACCCATCGCTACGAGGGGCGCGACGCGGCCTTCGTGCTGACCTTCGGCAAGGCCCCCGACCCCGGTGCCGGTCAGGCCTACGCCCGCGAGATCAACAAGTCCCTGCACAAAGCACGCCCGGACATGTTCACCGACGCGACGACACGGGACTTCTGGAACGGCGGTGTCTCCGGCGCGGCCGACCTGGAGATCTACTTCTACACCCGTTGACGGCAACGCCGTCTCCTTACGCTCAGGAGAGCCCATGCAGATCCTGCCTTTCTACATGGTGTGTGACGAGTCCGGTTCCATGGCCGCAGGTGGCGTGGACGCCATCAACTCGGCACTCCCCGACCTGCACCACGAGATCAGCACCAACCCGAGCGTTGCGGACAAGACTCGTTTCGCACTGATCGGTTTCTCCACGCAGGCCTCCGTGCTCCAGCCGCTCGCCGACCTGAGCGAACTGACGCAGCTGCCGTCCCTGTCGGCCGGCGGAGTGACCTCCTTCGGGGCCGCCTTCCGCCTGCTGAAGAGCACCATCGAGAAGGACGTCACGGACCTGAAGGCCGACGGCCACGACGTGTACCGGCCGGTGGTCTTCTTCCTCTCCGACGGCATCCCCACGGACGAGGGCTGGCGCACCGACCTCAAGGAGCTCAACTCCTTCCGCTACGCGCCGAAGATCATCGCCTTCGGTATCAGCGACGCCGAAACCTCCACCATCACAGAGGTGGCCAACTTCAAGGCGTTCATTCAGCAGGACGAGTCCATCTCTCCGGCCATGGCGATCCGTGAGTTCGCCTCAAGTCTCACCCGTTCCATCGTCAGCTCGGCGACCAGCATGTCCGCTCAAGGAGGTGAGGGCTTCGAGCTCCAGGTCGAGGAGCAGGTCCCCGGTTTCACCAGCCTCTCCCTGGACAAGCTGTGAGCGGCCCGGTGAACCACGAGGAACCTCATGGCACGGGGGAAGGAACGGGGATCCCCGGCCACGCTCAGGAGGGCGACATCGTCGACGCGTACTACGCCAGCCTGCCCCCCGGCGTCGTCGCACACGAGACGACCCTCCGGGTGCATGTACAGGCAGACGAGTGGTGCACGCCGCAGGCGCCGGAGAGCCCCGTGGCCTCGCCGGGTACGAAGGCCGAGGTACTACGCGGCGCACCCGATCACGTCGGGAACCGACCTCCCAGCTATCCGCCGCATCCCTTGTCACGCCCCTCCGTCAGGGACGGAGACGAATTCGCAGCATGTACCCCGGCTGTCCTGCTGGACGGAGCCCGGCTGGGCCGGATCACCGTGCGGGCAGCCTCGGTGCGTGGTGACTCCCACAACTGGGAGGGCAGTTGCCGTCAGGACGCCATGACGGTGACGCGCATCGGGCCTCCGGAAGCCGAGCTGCTTCTGCTGGCGGTCGCTGACGGTCTGGGGTCCGCCAAGTCCTCACATCTCGGCTCATTCCTCATCACGGGACAGGCAGCCATTCATCTGGACCAGGAGGCAGAAAGCATCCACGCGGCGCTCCGCGCCCAGGACGAAGGTGAGCTTCGGGCAATCGCCAACAAGGCGATCGTCGGCGCGGTCAGCGGATTGCGACTTGGCCAAGAGCACGCCACGACACTGCACGTGCTGCTGGTTCCGACAGACTCCAGCATTCGCGAGCGCGTCCTGTTCAGCGTCGGTGACGGCGGCCTGTTCGTCCTGCGGGGTGGCCACTGGGAACACGCCAATCCGGCATGTGACAGCAGCCTCCTCGACACCCGCACCGAGGCACTCCCGCACTCCTACCGCAGCGTCAAGTCCACCCTGCTGCGCACCGTGCCGGGCGAGGTTCTTCTTCTGGGCACCGATGGCATCACCAACCCCCTGACGCAGAAGGACCCGGAGTTCGCCCACCGCCTCGCGCACGCCTGGGGCGGCCCCGAGGCTCCCTCGCTGTCCGACTTCCTGTGGCAGGCGCAGACCCGGGCCAAGTCCTACGACGACGACCGGACCGTCATCTGCGTGTGGGAGGAGGGAGCATGAGCGCTGAAGACGGCGCGGACGTAGCCCGGGCCTCGCTCGCGCCACGGGACCGGGTCGGCAGTGGCGGCCAAGGTGATGTGCACGCTCTGGCCGACGGGCCGCTGCTCTTCAAGGAGTACAAGGACGCATCCAAGGTCAACGCCGGCGCTCTGGCCGACCTGGTTGCGTTCCGGCAGAGCCTCGGACAGTCCGACCGGAGCCGCCTCGATTGCCTGGCAGCCTGGCCACTTTGCCGCGTGGTCGATGGCGGGCGCACAATCGGTTTCCTGATGCGTCGTGCGCCGTCCGACATGACGTGGCGCACCGCTGCCGGATCCACGAAGCTGCTTGAGTTGCAGTACCTGATCAGGCCTCCCAAGCCGGCCTGGCAAGAGGTGACGCAGCCGACGCCCCAGCAGCGCAGAGCTCTGGCTCTGGCCTGTGTGGAGGCCATCGGGTGGTTCCACAGCGCCGGGCTGGTGATCGGCGACATCTCGCAGGCCAACGTGCTGTGGTCCCTCACGCCAGGTACTGCCGTGCACTTCCTGGACTGCGACGGCTTTCGCCGGGTGGGGCGTGCGGCCGTACAGGCCCAGGCCGCCACTCCCGACTGGAACGATCCGCTGGTGCCTTCCACCGAGGCGACGGTGGACACGGACGCGTACAAGACGGCCCTCGTGGCCGGGCGCATCCTCACCCAGGATCCGTACATCACCCCGGGGAAGGAGCTGGAGCTCGTCCCCGGCTGCCTGAACGACCGGCAGGACGCCGCGGTGCGTCGGCTCTTCTCGCAGGCGGCCGGCGAGCGCGGCACGCGTCCCCGGCCGAGCGAGTGGCAGACCGCGCTGAGCGACCGCGGCACCATCACGCTGACCGCGGCCACACCCAGGCCTCGGCCCGCCATCGACCACACGGTCCTGGACGGGGCACGGGACCGGAGCCCGATCAACCTGCGCGCACCAGGACGGTAGCGAGGCGTCCGGCGCTTCTCCGGCGCCGGGCAGCCGCACCGATGTCGGCCGGAGACCTTACCTTTTCATCTGGACCTGCTGTTGAGGGGAGCGATCAGCATGGGTGATGACGACGCGCCGTACCCGGAGTTCCGGCTACGACTGCCGAACGGAGGACCGGTCGCCCACGGGCCCCCCGCGCGCGCACACTGGCGCCCCAAGGCGCGCCCGGAGGGGAGCGGAGACCGCGACCCCCCGCCGCCCCCC
>NZ_JBHYKH010000098.1:0-10249 GCF_042741275.1 Streptomyces sp. NPDC058964 | reverse complement strand
CACTCCCGCCGGTGGCCCGGCCCCCCCCGGGGCGCCGGGCTACCAACTGGGGCAAACGGGGGAGCCGCAGTTTCGTCGTCTACGCCGGCCAGCCCGTGCGGCCCGACGTCGTACCCTCGTTCCCCACCCGCGTGGCAGGTGCCCACACGCAGCGGGAGGAGCTGATACAGGAGGGACGGATCAAGCCGTCCGAGAAATGGCCTGGCTGGCTGGAGACAGCCGAGGCCATCACTTTCGACTCCTCTTCCAGGGCTGCGGCGGTGTTGAAAGGCCACAGCGCCAACGGTTGGATCAATTGGAAGACGGAGGACGGCCGCCCCCTCGGGGACTTCATGCCAGGGATGTGGCCAGGCCCCAACCGCCCTTGGCTGGCCCGCGGTTCGAACGTGAGCGGACTCGACCTCGTCCAGCGGATGTGGCTGCCGGAGGGACTTGTCACACTCGCTGCCGCGCGGCTGCGCCAAGGTGTGGAGCAGGGCATCAGCAAGGATCAGCTGCGCGTCCTGATCCAAGAGGACTACGAATCAACCGCCACATACAGCCAGAAGCAGCAACTGGCGGAAGAGGCACACGCGTTCCTCTCCCGGATGAAACCTGGTGACACGGTCTGCACCATCTCCGGTGGCCGGCTGTACGTCGGCGAGATCACCGGCGGGGCGGAGCAGGTCGAGTCTGAGGGCGGGCGATCCAATCTGCGGCGGCCGGTGGAATGGCAACCGCACGGCTACCCGTACGACGAGCTGCCGGAGGAACTGCAGCAGAAGCTGTCGGTCCAGCACGACGTGGTCGACCTGTCCTCCGTCCAGGCCTTGGTGGACGGGCTCGGCCTCAGCGACCAAGAGCTGGCCGAGGAAGATCAGGCCGTAGACCGCGATCCGAGCGTGGAGATCCCGGCGCTGGCGGCCCGCCGCGAGCTCGAACTGCCTGAGCCGACGGACGATCTGGCCGACGAACTCCTCGTGCATGCCGCGGCGTGGCTGCGAGAAGTGCGGGACCTGCTCTGGGACGAACGGCAACTGGTGCTGTACGGCCCGCCCGGCACCGGTAAGACCTACCTCGCGCTGAAGCTCGCCGAGTTCCTCGGTGGCGGGCCCGAGCAGGTCAAGCTGGTGCAGTTCCATCCGTCGTACGCGTACGAGGACTTCTTCGAGGGGTTCCGGCCCCAGGAGGACCCGCAGACCAGGGAGGTCGCTTTCCGGCTCACCGCCGGACCGCTGCGCGAACTCGCCGACCTCGCCTCCCGCGAGGGCAACCGCCACATCCCGCACTTCCTGATCATCGACGAGATCAACCGCGCCAACCTGGCGAAGGTGTTCGGCGAGCTGTACTTCCTGCTGGAGTACCGGAACAAGTCGGTTCGGCTCACCTACTCCGGCGACGACTTCGCGCTGCCGCCGAATCTGTTCGTGATCGGCACGATGAACACCGCGGACCGGTCCATCGCCCTCGTGGACGCGGCCATGCGGCGGCGGTTCGCGTTCGTGGAGCTGTCTCCGCGCACCGAGCCCACGAGCGGGCTGCTGCGCCGCTGGCTGGCCAAGGAGGGCCGGGCCGCCGAGCCCGCCGATCTTCTCGACGCGCTCAACTCCCGTATCGACGATCCCGACTTCCGGATCGGGCCCTCGTATCTGATGAAGAAGGGTGTCTACCGGGACGGCGGCCTGGAGCGCACGTGGCGGACCAAGATCCTGCCGCTGCTGGAGGAGCACCATTACGGCGAGGGCGTGGACGTCGAGAAGCGGTACGGGCTGGCCACGTTGCGGGAGTCACTGGGGTGACGTCGGTCGTCGAGCTCGTCGAGCACGCGCCGGCGGTGAGCGTTGCCCTGCCCGACGTGGTCGGGCGTGCGCTGGCCGCCGGGGACATGCTGGACGCGGCCCCTGACCCGTACACACCGGGCCGTTGGTCGCTGCGGGCGGGCAGCAAGGTCGGCGCGGTGGCCGTCGCTGTACCCGGTACGGACGAGCCGTTCACCGTGCGCGTCACCCCCAAGACCCCCATCGCACGCCTCTTTTTCCTGCTCGGCTACAGCCTCGACCCGCGGAGCGGTTGGCGGGACGGCGAGGTCGAGGTGGCCGAGCACCGCGATCTGCTGCCCGCGCTCGCGCACGCGGTGGAGCGTCAGGTGGACCGGGCCCTGCGCCAGGGCCTCCTCCAGGGGTACCGGGCGACCGAGGAGTCCGCACTGGTCGTCCACGGCCGGATCCGGGAGGCCGAGCAGATACGGCGCCGGTTCGGCGCGGCACTGCCCGTGGAGGTGGCGTACGACGAGTTCACCAGCGACATCGCGGAGAACCGCATCCTGCGGGCGGCCGTCGAGCGCCTGCTGCGGCTTCCCGGTGTACCGCGCGACGTGCGACGCAGGCTGCTCCACCAGCGTGCCCGGCTGATCGACGTCACCGCCGTGGTGCGCGGACAGCCGCTCCCCTGCTGGCGGCCGACGCGCCTCAACGCCCGCTACCACCATGCCCTCCACCTCGCCCGCGCCGTCCTGGAGGACGCGTCGGCGGAGCATGCCCCGGGCGGGCTCCGGATCGACGGGTTCCTGTTCGACATGAACAAGCTCTTCGAGGACTTCGTGACGGTCGCCCTGCGCGAGGCTTTCCGCGGCTCGGTTCACACCTGCCGGTTCCAGGATCCGCACCACCTCGACGAGGCGTCGGCGATCCGTATGAAGCCGGACTTCGTGCTGTACGGGCCGGACCGCCGGCCGTGTGCCGTCGTGGACGCCAAGTACAAGGCGGAGAAGCAGGGCGGCTATCCGGACGGTGACCTGTACCAGATGCTGGCGTACTGCACGGCCCTGGGGCTGGGCGAGGGGCACCTGGTGTACGCGAAGGGCAACGCCCCGCACGCCGCCCACCGGGTGCGGCACGCGGGCATCGTGATCCATCAGCATGCCCTGGACCTGGACCAGGAACCGTCCGGCCTGCTCGAGGACATCGCCGCGATCGCCCGGCATATGACAGAGGCATGAATTCCGTACACCCTGCGCGTATGATCGACTGCGGAGTGTCCGTCCAGGGTGGGGAGTGCACGTCGTGCCGCAGCTCGCGTTCGCCAACAGTTTCTGGGAGAGCTACGACGTCCTGGAGAAGCCCGTCAGGGCCGGCGTGCGCAAGGCCATGCAGAAGTTCCAACTGCTCACCGTGCCCGAACTGCAGGCGGACAAGGGTCTGCACCTGGAGTCCGTGGAGAACGCGCGCGACCCGCGTATGCGGACCATCCGCATCAACGACTTCTGGCGCGGTGTAGTTCTCGCTCCGGACGACGGCAGTGATGTGTTCCTGCTCGTCAACGTCGTCCCGCACGACGACGCGTACACCTGGGCGGCCAAGCGGCTGTACACGACGAACTCCGCGACGCGGGCGCTGGAAGTCCGCAACGTGGTCGCCATCGAGCAGCTGACTCCTGCCCTGGAACAGGCCGCCGCCACGGCCGACTCGCTGCTGTTCGCCAAGTACTCGGACACTGTGCTGCGCGAACTCGGAATCGACGACCAGGTGTTGCGGGCCGTGCGGACCATCGTCGACAAGGCCCAGCTGCAGGCCTTCGAGACGCTGCTGCCGGAGGACCAGTGCGAGGTCCTGCAGTACCTCGCCGAGGAGTTCAGCCCCGAAGATGTGTACCGGGACGTGGTCGCCGTGCGCCGTCCCGTCGACGCGGGCCCCGACCCGGACGAGAGCCTGGCCGTCGCCATCGCCAACACCACGAGCCGCATCACCCTGGTCACCGGCCCGCAGGAGCTCGCCGACATCCTGGAGAAGCCGTTCGCGGCCTGGCGGGTGTTCCTCCACCCCTCGCAGCGCCGGGTCGCCTACCGGGTGTCGTACGGCGGTCCGGTCCAGGTGACCGGTGGGCCGGGCACGGGCAAGACGGTCGCCGCCCTGCACCGCGTCAAGCACCTGCTCACTCGCTCGCCGGACACCCGAGTCCTGCTCACCACCTACACCAATGCCCTTGCCACCGCCCTGCGCGAGAACCTGTCGCTTCTCCTGGACGCTGACGCCACGCTGCTCGACCGCGTCGACGTGACCACGGTCAACGCCTACGCGCACGGCATCGTGACCCGCCACGACGGCAAGGCCCCCTCTCCCGTGGGCGACAGGGAGGAACGGCAGCTGTGGCAGCGGGTCGTCAAGAAGCTCGGGCTGCCCTGGACCGAGCAGTTCCTTGCGCAGGAGTACCGGCACGTCGTCCTCGCCCAGGACTTGCGCACTCTCGACGCCTACCGCGCCGCCTCACGGCGCGGCCGCGGCAGCGCGCTGTCACCGGCGCGGAGGGAGCAGCTGTGGCCCGCCGTCGAGCTGTTCGAGTCCCTGCTGCGCGACCAGAAGGCCACCACCCACCTCAAGGTGTGCGCACAGGCGGCCGACCTCCTCGCTGCCTCGTCGCCGACACACGACCACGTCGTGGTCGACGAGGCACAGGACCTGCACCCTGCCCAGTGGCGCGTCCTGCGCGGCGCGGTGGCACCCGGCAGCGATGACCTGTTCATCACGGGCGACCCGCACCAGCGGATCTACGACTCGAAGGTCTCGCTCGGCTCCCTGGGCATCTCCGTGGCAGGACGCACTCATCGCCTGCGCATCAACTACCGCAGCACGGAGGAGATCCTCGCCTGGTCGACGGGCATCCTCAGCCCGGTCTCGGTCGACGACCTCGGCGGCGAGGGCAGCGACACGCTGGCGGGCTATCGGTCGCTGCTGCACGGCCGCAGGCCGCAGCTGGACGGGTACGGCTCTGAGCAGGCCGAGGTCGCGGCGCTCGTCGAACGCGTCCTCGGCTGGATCGCCCAGGGCATCCGCCCGTCGGAGATAGGTGTCTGCGCCCGCTTCAACGTGCTGCTCGACAAGGCCTACGACAAGCTGGTCGCGGCAGGCGTCCCGGTGGTCAGAGTCAAGGACAACCCCGGACCGGACACCGACGGGGTCCGGCTCGCCACCATGCATGCCATGAAGGGACTGGAGTTCCGCTGCGTAGCCGTCCTCGGGGTGACGGCGAGTGCGGTGCCCTTCGCCCGCGAGGTCACGCCCGTCTCGGTGGACGCACTCCAGCACGACTCGGACCTGCTGCGCGAACGGTGCCTGCTGTTCGTGGCCTGCACGCGGGCGCGGGAGGCGCTGTCGGTGTCCTGGAGCGGTGTGGCAAGTTCGTTCGTGCCACGGGGGAACTGACACCGACAAGCCGTCGAGCGCGCCTGTCACTCCCCGGGTGTCAGCGCCCCGTTGCCGAGCCCGTCCCGGGCCAGCGCCGACGCCTGCGTGCTCAACTCCGCCACACGTCGGGCCAGTTCCTCGAACTGCTGCAGTGCACGGAACGCGGCGCCGTACCGCCGCTGGTCCGCGATGTCCATCTGCGGAATGCGCGCGCCCTTACCGTCCAACCGGAAGGTGCCACTGGCGCTCGTCGAGCGCCGGGTGTTCGCCGAGCTGCGCAGGAATCCCTGGAGGAAGTCGGTGTCGAGCTGGTCGCTGACCGAGACAGGCTCCGGATCGCCGTACTCGACCAGTCCGGCGCGGGCGAGGTCGGCGACACTGACGGACGGCCCCTCAAGGGCACTGACACCCGCTCCGGCTGTCAGCCCGGGCAGCAACTCGGCAAGAAGTCCTACCTGCTCAGCGAGCTCCAGACGCAGGGCCTGGTACTCCGCCGCGTAATCGCGATGCGACTCGACCACATGACGGCCTGGGGTGAGGTCCACGGCATCGTCCAACAGTTCGATCAGAGAAACGTCCGCCGTTTGGTCGGATCGCGGCTGCAGCGAACCGTCCGGGTCGTTCGCGGTCAGGTCGACCATGCGCACGCTGGTCGCCGCATCACCGAGAGACTCCGGGCGGCGCAGATGCCAGAGATGCACGGGCAACGCATGGGACGCCGCGGCGCCCGAAGGAAGAGCGGTCACCTGGGTCAGGACACCGCGCCGTACGAGCTCCGCGCGGATGCGGCGGCCCGCCTTGCGGTAGGCGACGGACGCGGGCATGACCATGAGGACCCGGCCGCCGGGCGCGGTGTGCGCGTAGGCGTGCTGGACCCAGGCGAGTTCACCCTCGGCCCGCGAAGGTGTGCCGAACTCCCAGCGGGAGTCGAGAAGCAGTTCTTCGCGCCCCCAGTCCGCGTCGCCGATGGGAGGGTCGCAGACGACGAGATCGGCCTTCAGGTCGGCCCATCGGTCGTCACGCAGTGAGTCTCCCGTGACGATGCCGACGTCAGTACGTCCGGCGAGGTCGGCGCGCAGCTGGGCGAAGCGGGCGCTGCGGGCGTCCGACTCCTGGCCGTACCTACGGGGCCCGCGCTCAGGGCCGATGGTCAGGAGCAGGGTCCCGATACCACAGGCCGGATCGAAGAGTGTCGCGTCGGTCGCCACCTCACCGGCGAAATGCCGCACGGCACGAACGATGCGTGGTGAGGTGACCTGGTCGGACCCGGCGCGGCGCACGGAGTCGGTGAAGCGCTCGGCGAGAGCGGTCACCACCTCACTCGCGGAACTGCTCTCGGCCAGGCGACGCACCAGGGCAACGGTCTCCGCGGACATCGCGCCCGCATTCGCCCGCCCAGGAGCGGCGAGGAGCCCCGCCACATCGCCGAGACCACCAAGCACGTCTTCACCGTAGGCTCCGCGCAGTGCCTGCCACAGCTGCACCTCTTCCGAGACGTCCTGCCCTTTGCGCTGTTTGTCCAGCCACGTCTGAACCTCGGCCAGGTCGAAGAGCGGACTGTTCACACCCCCGCCGACGGGTGCGGGGAAGTCGTCGTACCGCCGCCTCCAGTTCGACACCGCGGCGCGGGTGACACCTGCGAGCCGGGCGATTTCGGAGCCGTTGACGAGTGCCCCGGCAGCCGGCGAGGTGGCATGGTCCGTCATGCGGCCACCGTACACAGGAGCCGTTCAAACTGCAATGACGATCCTCGTTGACAACGTTAACAAACTTTGCCTGTTCTTGGTGAACCCGCAGGTGGGAGGTCCCTCACGACCGCTCCGTTGTGCGTCCGCCGCGGTGGGCCCGGACGATCTCCGCGTACCGGTGTCCGGTCCCCTTGATGGTGCGGGCCTGGGTGCGGTAGTCGACGTGGACGAGGCCGAAGCGCTTGTCGTAGCCGTAGGCCCACTCGAAGTTGTCCAGCAGCGACCAGGCGAAGTAGCCGGCCAGCGGGGCGCCCTTGCGGGCCGCCGAGGCGCAGGCCGCGAGGTGGCTCACCAGGTACTCCTGGCGCTCGGGGTCGTCGACGGTGCCGTCGGGGCGGACGACGTCCGGGTAGGCGGAGCCGTTCTCCGTGACGTAGATCTTCCGCGCGCCGTAGTCGTCGGTGAGGCGCAGCAGCAGCGTCTCGATGCCGCTCGCGTCGATCTCCCAGTCCATGCCGGTGCGGGGAACGTCGGGGCGGCGTACGGAGCGGACGTGCGGGGCGGGGCCGGTGGGGTCGTCCGCCACGTACGCCGGGAAGTAGTAGTTGAGGCCGAGCCAGTCCAGCGGGGCGGCGATCGTCGCCAGGTCGTTCGGCTGCTCGGGGAGTTCGACTCCGTACGCCTCGCGCATGTCGGCCGGGAAGCCGCGCCCGTGGACGGGGTCGAGCCACCAGCGGTTGACGTGGCCGTCGTGGCGGCGGGCGGCCGCCACGTCCTCCGGGCGGTCGCTGGCCGCGAACACCGTGGAGAGGTTGTTGACGATGCCGACCCGTGCGCCCGGGGCGGCCGCGCGGATCGCCTCGGTGGCGAGGCCGTGGCCGAGGAGCAGGTGGTAGGAGGCGCGGACTGCGGCCGTCAGGTCGGTCAGGCCCGGGGCCATCTTGCCCTCCAGGTGGCCGATCCAGGCCGAGCAGGAGGGCTCGTTGAGGGTGGCCCAGAGCCGCACCCGGTCGCCGAGGCGGGTGGCGACGGCCGAGGCGTACTCGGCGAACGCGAGGGCGGTGTCCCGCTCGGGCCAGCCGCCGCGGTCCTGGAGGACCTGGGGCAGGTCCCAGTGGTAGAGGGTGACGGAGGGGGTGATGCCCGCAGCCAGGAGGCCGTCCACCAACTCGTCGTAGAAGGCGAGGCCCTTGGGGTTCACCGGGCCGTCGCCGCCGGGCATTACGCGCGGCCAGGCGACCGACAACCGGTAGGCGTTGGTGCCCAGTCGGCGCATGAGGCCGATGTCCTCGCGCCAGCGGTGGTAGTGGTCGCAGGCGACGTCGCCGTGGTCGTCGTTGTCGGTCTTTCCCGGGGTGTGCGAGAAGGTGTCCCAGATCGACGGGGAGCGGCCGTCCTCGGCGACGGCCCCCTCGATCTGGTACGCCGATGTGGCCGTGCCCCACAGGAAGTCGTGCGGGAGTGCGGCGAGGTCGATGCGTTCGGACACGGAAGTCCCTTCGGAACGGGGCGGGTTCACTTGACGGCGCCCGCCGTCAGTCCCGCGACGAGATAGCGCTGCAGCAGCAGGAAGCCCGCGACCACGGGCACGCTCACGACCAGCGACGCGGCCATGATCTGGTTCCAGTAGACGTCATTGAGCGTGGAGTAGCCCTGCAGGCCGACGGCGAGGGTGCGGGTGGTGTCGTTGGTCATGACGGAGGCGAAGAGGACCTCGCCCCAGGCGGTCATGAAGGCGTACACGGCGACCGCGACGATGCCGGGGACCGCGGCCGGCACGACGATCCGGAAGAGGGCGCCGAGCGGTCCGCAGCCGTCCACCAGCGCGGCCTCGTCCAGGTCCCTCGGCACCGAGTCGAAGTACCCGATCAGCATCCAGATCGAGAACGGGAGGGAGAAGGTCAGGTACGTCAGGATCAGTCCGCCGCGCGAGCCGAACAGGGCGATGCCGGTGGCGTTGCCGATGTTGACGTACAGGAGGAACAGGGGCAGGAGGAAGAGGATGCCGGGGAACATCTGCGTCGACAGCACGGTGACGGTGAAGACGCGCTTGCCGCGGAAGGTGTAGCGGCTGACGGCGTACGCGGCGAACACCGCGATCACCACCGAGCAGACGGTCGCCGAGCCCGCCACGACCAGCGAGTTCACGAAGTACCTCGCGAGCGGCACGGTCGACCAGATGTCGATGTACGGGCGGATCGTCAGGCCGCTGGGCAGCCAGCGGAACTTGCCCGTCACGTCCGCGAGCGGCTTCAGGCTGCTGGAGACCATGACGTACACGGGCACCAGGACGAAGCCGGTGAGCAGGGTGAGGAAGATCCGTCTGGCCCAGAGGAAGGAGCGGGGCGGGGCCATCGGGGAGGAGGGGACGCGGGAGCTAGACATCTGCGGCCCTCCGTCCGCGCGAGGTGAGCAGGAGGTACACGCCCGTCACCACGAGCAGGAACAGCAGCAGCAGGACGGACATGGCCGAGCCGGTGCCGAAGTTCCAGGTGACGAAGGACGCCTGGTAGATGTGGACCGAGATGAGGTCCGCGGATTCCGGTGCCGACCTGCCGAACAGGACGTAGGGCGTGTTGAAGTCGTTGAACGTCCACAGGAACAGGACGAGGACCAGGACCTGGTTGACGGGCCGCAGGGAGGGGAGCGTGATGCGGCGGATCTGCTGCCACAGGCCCGCGCCGTCCAGTGCGGCCGCCTCGTACAGCTCGCGCGGGATGTTCTGCAGTCCCGCCATGACGATGAGGAAGGCGAACGGCCAGCCCTTCCACACCGAGACGATCAGCAGGGCGTAGAAGCTGTTGTCGCCGATGAGCCAGAAGGACGGCTTGCCGGTGAGGTGCAGCTGGTCGTGCAGGACGTGGTTCACCAGGCCGTTGTCGTGCTGGAACATGAACACCCAGGTGATGACGGCCGCGTAGACGGGCAGCGCGTACGGCACCAGGAACAGGGCGCGCAGCAGTCCTCGGCCGCGGAACGTGTCCTGCATGCAGATCGCGGCGGCCGTGCCGATCAGCCAGCACAGGCCGACCGACAGCAGGGTGAAGCCGACGGTGACGAAGAAGGAGTGGAGCAGCGCCTCGCCGACCGGGGCGTCGAAGTCGACCGACATCCGGTAGTTGTCGAGGCCGGACCAGGGGGCGTTGCCCCAGTCGCGGATGTAGAACTGCGTGAGTTCCTTGAAGCTCATCACGACGCCGATGACCATCGGCACCAGATGGACCAGGAGTTCGAGGAGCAGGGCGGGCAGGAGGAGCAGGTAGGGCAGGGAGACGCGGCGTATCCGCCCGGGGGGGGGGGGGGGGGGGGGCCCCCCCCCGCGCCCCCCCCCCCCCCCCCCCCACCCACAACCACAGCCGCGGGAGCGCGCTCGCGTGAGCCAACGCGGCCAGCGCGAGCCGG
>NZ_JBHYKH010000097.1:13625-22441 GCF_042741275.1 Streptomyces sp. NPDC058964 | reverse complement strand
ACGCCGAGCTCCTCGGCGACCAGGATCAGCTCGCCCATGCCGCCGAGCGGACCGGGTCCCGAGCAGGCCACAGCCGTCGCCCGACCGCCACTGCGGTCGTCGCCCGCACACGCCACGCCCGTGAACAGCCAGCCCACCGGCAGTGGCCACGGCATCCACACCGGCACCTGCGTGCGATGCACCACCACGCCGAGCGCCTCGACGCTGGGCGGGATCACGGGCTGCACCGGATGCACGGTCCCGTGCACATCGCACTGCCACGAATCGGCGAATAGTCCGGGAGCCCTGACCCGGCCACCACACTTCGGGCAACTGGGTTCGCCCCTCATAGGGCCCCACGGTCCTACCCCCGCTCCCCCACGTCAAGGACGATCACCCGTCCGGACGGAACCGGTCACCACGAGGAACTAGATGCATCTTGCATTAGTTAGCCGAGCTAACTTAGCATGTGTAGATAGCAACCATCTTTTCGCCGGGACCCCCGGGATTGGAGCGAACATGGACGCCTTCGACGCGGGCGCGGGCGGCATCCTGCGGCAACCCAAGGCGGTCTGGGCGACGGCCGGAGCCTGCGTCGTCGCCTTCATGGGCATCGGCCTGGTCGACCCGATCCTGCCGTCCATCGCCCAGGGGCTGAACGCCACCGCCGGCCAGGTCTCCCTGCTCTTCACCTCGTACTTCCTGATCACCGCCGTGGCGATGCTGCTGACCGGCTTCGTCTCCAGCCGCATCGGGGGCCGCAAGACCCTGCTGCTCGGCCTCGCCTTCGTGGTGGTCTTCGCCGGCCTGGCCGGCACGTCGGACTCGGTCGGCCAGCTGGTCGGCTTCCGGGCGGGCTGGGGCCTGGGCAACGCCCTCTTCGTCTCGACCGCCCTCGCCGTCATCGTCGCCGCGGCGGCCGGGGGCAGCGCGGCCGCGATCCTGCTCTACGAATCGGCGCTCGGCCTCGGCATGGCGTGCGGGCCGCTGCTGGGCGCGGTGCTCGGCAACATCAGCTGGCGGTACCCGTTCTTCGGCACGGCCACTCTGATGGCGGTCGGCTTCCTGTGCATCACGGCGTTCCTGAAGGAACAGCCGAAGCCGGCGCGCAGGACGTCGGCCCTGGACCCGATCAGGGCGCTGGGCCACGGCGGACTGGCCTCCGCGGCCGTCTCGGCCTTCTTCTACAACTACACGTTCTTCACCGTGCTGGCCTTCACTCCGTTCGTGCTGAACATGACCCCGTACCGGTCGGGTGCGGTGTTCTTCGCCTGGGGCGTGCTGCTCGCGGTCTTCTCGGTGATCGTGGCCCCGCGCCTGCAGAGGCGGTTCGGCTCGCCGAAGGTGCTCGGCGGGTCGCTGGTGCTGCTCGCCGCCGACGTGCTCGGCCTCGGCTACGGCGACCACACCGCGGCCGTCGTCTGCACGATCCTGTCCGGCGCGTTCATCGGCGTGAACAACACGGTCTACACCGAACTGGCCCTGGGCGTGTCGGACGCGCCGCGCCCGGTGGCGAGCGCGGGCTACAACTTCGTGCGGTGGTTCGCGGCCGCGGCGGCGCCCTACTTCGCACCCAGGATCGAGGAGTGGACCGACGTCCACGTCCCCTTCGTGGTCGCGGCCGTCACCGCGGTCCTGGGCGCGCTGGTCGTCCTCGTACGGCGCGCCGCCCTCACCCGTGGAGCGGAGCGGCCGGCGGCCGTGCACGCCACCGAGGACGACGTCACCGTCTTTGCCAACTGACCGATTCCGGAATTGCGTTGGTGAGATCGGTCACCCTCGGATCAGTCGAGCGGGACGGACCCGCGACCGGGGTCCCTCAGGTCCGTCCCGCTCGCGAGCCACCGCTCCTGGAGGGCCTGGGCGCCGTGCACGCGCTTCCAGGCGGCCTCGTTCGGGGTCATGGGGAGCAGCGGCAGGAACCGTACGGGATCCATCGGCTCGTCCAGCTCCAGGTCCTCGACGAGGCCGCCCGGCTCGCCGACCAGGACCGAGGTGAAGGGAGCGCCGGGCCACAGCGGCTCACCCGTGTCGAGGGAGGCGCCCGGGGCCACGACCACGCCCTCCACCTGTGGTGACGCACCGAGGACGGCGAGCGGGCGGAGCACCTTGTCGGTGTCGGCGAGGCCCGCCCGCACGGAGAGGAACAGCTCCGCGCGGGGTCCCTCGACCGGGTCGGCGAGCATCGCCGTGGGGTCGGTCATGGGGTGCGCGGACATGCCGAGGGTGGCGTAGCGGACGACGGCGCCCTCCTGGTCGCTGTCCTGGAAACGGAGCACCTCGATGCGGTCCGTACCGAGGAAGGTGACCGCGGCGCGCGCGTCCGGTTCTCCCAGCGCGGTAGTCAACCGCGCCTCGACTAGAGGCAGAACATCAACCATGCGGTGAGCATAGAACTCGTCAGTACCGGGCAAAGCGGCGCCTTGACACTACGGGCTGCTGATACTCTGAGCCGGTGGTTCGGGACAGCACGCAGAAGCGTCGCGATCGAGTCCCGACGCCGATTGAGACTCCCCAACGGGGAATGGATCGTCCCTCACGAGGGACCGGCCGGAGGAGGTGGGCGGCATGGACCGAAGTCGACCGTGCAGTACCACCCGCTCTTCCTGCCGTTGAACTAGCTGCTCCGGCTCGTCTGCCTGGCTGCCGCCTCTCGCATTCGTGCGCGTTCCAGTCGCCGCATGGAAGAGCACTTCGTTTCGTTTTGCCTGATCTGTCTGATCTGCATCAGTAGCCGAATCAGCAGCGAAGCCCGCCACCACCGCGACGGTGCGGTGCTCCCCGCTTTGTGGACGTGCCAAACATTCCGCAGCAAGGACGTCCTCATTCCGGGCAGTTCCACCCGTCGCAGCGACCCATGCGTGCCTCGCTGCTCGTTGCGAAGGAGCCTGCCATGTCGATGATCCGCGACCTGCGTGCCGTGGTCCGCCCGTCCCGTCCCTCGCTGCGCAAGAGCAGCAGCCTGCGGATGGACACGAGCGCGTACGACACCACCCGCGACCCTTCGACGCCCTCGGCCGTGGTCGACTGCGCCGTGTACCGCGACGGCACCCGGATCGACGCCGCCAAGCCGCTGACCCCGCAGGAGGCCATGCGGCTGGTGCGCCGCGACGGCGGGTTCGTGTGGATCGGCCTGCACGAGCCGACCGAGGCCGAATTCGCCGGTATCGCGAGCGAGTTCGGGCTGCACCCGCTGGCCGTGGAGGACGCGGTCCAGGCGCACCAGCGCCCGAAGCTGGAGCGCTACGACGACTCCCTCTTCACCGTCTTCAAGACCATCCACTACGTCGAGCACGACCAGCTCACCGCGAACAGTGAGGTCGTGGAGACCGGTGAGGTCATGTGCTTCACCGGCCGGGACTTCTTCATCACCGTCCGGCACGGCGGACAGGGCTCCCTGCGCGCGCTGCGCCACCGGCTCCAGGACGACCCCGAACTGCTCGCCAAGGGCCCCTCGGCCGTGCTGCACGCCATCGCCGACCACGTCGTCGACGGCTACATCGCGGTCGCGGACGCGGTGCAGGACGACATCGACGAGGTGGAGACCGAGGTCTTCTCGCCGGGCCGCAAGGGCGGGGTGTCGCGCGGTGTGGACTCGGCACGGATCTACCAGCTCAAGCGTGAGGTACTGGAGTTCAAGCGCGCGGTCTCGCCGCTGCTGCGGCCCATGCAGCTGCTGAGCGAGCGCCCGATGCGGCTGATCGACCCGGACATCCAGAAGTACTTCCGGGACGTCGCCGACCACCTGGCCCGGGTCCAGGAGCAGGTGCTGGGCTTCGACGAACTCCTCAACTCCATCCTGCAGGCCAACCTGGCGCAGGCGTCGGTCGCGCAGAACGAGGACATGCGCAAGATCACGGCGTGGGCGGCGATCATCGCCGTACCGACGATGGTGTGCGGTGTGTACGGCATGAACTTCAAGTACATGCCCGAACTGCACTGGAAGTACGGCTATCCGGTCATCATGGGCATCACGGTGGTCCTGTGTCTCGGCATCCACCGCACCCTGAAGCGCAACGGCTGGCTGTGAGGGCGGCCTGAGCGGCGGGACGCCTGGTTAGGCTGGGCGCATGACAAGCGAGCTGCTCGACCAGGCCCTCGTCGAGGAGGCCACGAAGAAGTCCGGCCTCATCTGGGTCAAGGGCGCCGGAGCCCCGGCCGCGCGGGCCCTGTGGCACGTGTGGCACGAGGGGGCGGTGTGCCTGCTCGGCGACGGTCCCGGGGAGCAGCCGCTGCCCGGGCTGGCCGACGGGGGCTCCGCCGAGGTGACCGTGCGCAGCAAGGACAAGGGCGGCCGGCTCGTCTCGTGGACGGCGGCCGTGTCCGAGCTCCCGGCCGGTTCCCCCGAGTGGGACGCGGCGGTGGCCGAGCTCAAGGGCAAGCGCCTCAACGCTCCGGACGGGGAGGCGATGACCGACCGCTGGGCCCGCGAGTGCCGGGTGTTCCGCCTGGTGCCGACCGGTGCCACGGCACCGCTGCCCCACGACGCGCTGACCGCGGCCCCGCTGCCCTCGCCGGCGACAACCCGCCGACCGGTCCCGGCCGCGCTCCCACGACTGCTGCTGAAGCGACGCAAGCGCAAGTAGCCTCCACAGGGAGGAACCGGGGCACCGGCCGGACGCGAGAGCCGCGAGCGCCGGTAGATGCCCCCCTCGCGGTGCGCATCGGCCGCGCCCTGCCGGGGACTACGACGTCGGCAGCTGCTGCCCGTAGTCCACGGTCTCGTCCTTCGCGGGCTGCGTCACGGCGAAGTCCTTCCCCCAGTCGGAGAAGCTGAGCGTCCCCGCGCCGCCGCCGCGCACCAGGCGGAGCGGGTACGGCTTGCCCTCCAGGGAGACGTCCAGGGTGCCGCCGGAGCCGTCGTCGCCGGTGATGCGGATGACGCGGGTGCCGGACTGTTCGTGATGGCCGTCCGTGGCCAGCTTGCCGTGCAGGGTCAGCAGTCCGTCGAGCAGTACGGCCTTGTCCGTGAAGCCGCTGAACTTCTTGTAGGCGGGATCGCCCTGGGGCACTTTCACGTACTTGCCGTCGAGCTTGTCCGCGGCCGCCGCGTCCCCGTCCTTGTGGCCGGTGCCGTCCGCGTGGCTCCAGAACTCCGCGTCGGCCTTCAGGTACAGCTTCTCGCCGATCCGCAGCACATGGAAGGTCGTCCCCTCGGAGGTCACGGACCCGGTGCCGCCGTCGGGCTTCAGACGCATGTCGAGCCGGTACGAGTGCCCGCTGGTGACGACCGTCCCGGACAGCCGCACCGCGTCCACGGAACCCGCGGCCGCCTTCGTGGTGCTCTGGATCTTCTCCGGGGCCAGCTTGCCCACTCCGTTGGTGCCCGCGTCCGGATCCTCGCTGCTGCACCCCGCGAGCGCCACCGTACCGGTCACCACCAGTGCGCACGTCGCGGTCACCAGCGCAGCGCGGCGGATACGGCCCTGGGAAGTCGCAGTCACAGGTGGGGCTGCCTTTCTGACGGGTCCTGATCGGCGTACGGCAGCGTACCCGGGCCGCACCCGGCAGGCGGAGCCAGTCCGTCCGGACCGCTCACCAGGGCGTGCCCGATCGGTACGGGCTAGCCTGAACCCCACGGAGCGGGCAATTCGGAAAAGGAACGCGAACCTCAGCACTCCTGCACGCAAAGGAAGCACAGCCATGGCAGCCGGCGTCCCCCGGATCTTCGTCTCGCACCTCGCCGCTGTCCCCGCCTTCGACCCGAACGGCGACCAGGTGGGCCGGGTCCGCGACCTGGTCGTCATACTCCGTGTCGGCCGCCGCCCCCCGCGCCTGCTCGGACTGGTCGTCGAACTGTCCACCCGGCGCCGCATCTTCCTGCCCATGACCCGGGTGACGAGCATCGAGTCCGGCCAGGTCATCACCACGGGCGTGGTCAACGTCCGCCGTTTCGAGCAGCGGCCCACCGAACGGCTCGTCTTCGGGGAGCTGTTCGACCGGCGCGTCAAGCTCGTCGAGACCGACGAGGAGGTCACCGTCCTTGACGTGTCCGTGCAGCAGCTGCCGGCCCGCCGGGACTGGGAGATCGACCGGGTCTTCGTCCGGAAGGGCCGCAAGGGCGGTGCCTTCCGGCGGGCCAAGGGCGAGACGCTCACCGTCGAGTGGTCCGCCGTCACAGGGTTCTCCCTGGAGGAGCACGGGCAGGGCGCCGAGAACCTGCTCGCCACCTTCGAGCAGCTCCGCCCCGCCGACCTCGCCAACGTCCTGCACCATCTCTCCGCCAAGCGGCGCGCCGAGGTCGCCGCCGCCCTCGACGACGACCGGCTCGCCGACGTCCTCGAGGAACTCCCCGAGGACGACCAGATCGAGATCCTCGGCAAGCTGAAGGAGGAACGCGCGGCGGACGTCCTGGAGGTCCTGGAGGCCATGGACCCGGACGACGCCGCCGACCTGCTCTCCGAGCTCCCGGAGGCGGACAAGGAACGGCTGCTGAGCCTGATGCAGCCCGACGACGCGGCCGAGATGCGGCGGCTGATGTCGTACGAGGAGCACACGGCGGGCGGTCTCATGACGACCGAGCCGATCGTCCTGCGCCCCGACGCCACCGTCGCCGACGCCCTCGCGCGGGTCCGCAACCCCGATCTGTCCCCGGCCCTCGCCGCCCAGGTCTATGTGTGCCGCCCGCCCGACGAGACCCCGACCGGCAAGTACCTCGGCACGGTCCACTTCCAGCGCCTGCTGCGCGATCCGCCGTACACCCTGGTCAGCTCGCTGGTCGACGACGACCTGCAACCGCTCGACCCCGAGGCCACGCTGCCCATCATCGCCGGGTTCTTCGCCACGTACGACATGGTGGCGGCGCCCGTGGTCGACGAGGCCGGGTCGCTGCTGGGCGCGGTGACCGTGGACGACGTGCTGGACCACATGCTCCCCGACGACTGGCGCGAGACGGAGTTCCACCTGGACGAGGAGGCGGCGGAGGGGGCGAGCCCCCATGGCTCCTGAGCGCGAGACCAGCCCGCGTGAGCGCACCCCGGTGGGTGCCACCGCCGCCACGCGGCCCCGCGCGCCCCGGCTCGACCAGCCCCGGCCGCCCCGGCGCCGGATCCTGCCCGAGTGGGACCCGGAGGCCTTCGGGCGGCTGTCGGAGAAGATCGCGCGCTTCCTGGGGACCGGACGGTTCATCGTCTGGATGACGGTCGCCATCGTGCTGTGGGTGGTGTGGAACGTGGCCGCGCCGGCCACCCTGCGCTTCGACAACTACCCGTTCATCTTCCTGACGCTGATGCTGTCGCTCCAGGCCTCCTACGCGGCCCCGCTGATCCTGCTCGCGCAGAACCGGCAGGACGACCGTGACCGGGTCAACCTCGAGCAGGACCGCAAGCAGAACGAGCGGTCCATCGCGGACACCGAGTACCTGACCCGCGAGATCGCCGCCCTGCGCATGGGCCTGGGCGAAGTGGCCACCCGCGACTGGATCCGCTCCGAGCTGCAGGACGTCATCAAGGAGGCGGAGGAGCACCGGCGCCACGACGGGCACGTCGTATTCCCGGCAGAACGGTCGGAACGGTCGCCGGGGCGTGACGTAGACGACCGCTGACAGGCTTTCCGGGGCCCCCGCCGTGCGCCGTACCATCGTCCTTATGGCTACGGAAGACGCGGTGCGCGAGGCACTGGCGACGGTGAACGACCCCGAGATCAACCGACCCATCACCGAACTCGGGATGGTCAAATCGGTGGAGATCGGCGAGGACGGTGCGGTCGCGGTCACCGTGTACCTGACGGTCTCCGGCTGCCCGATGCGCGAGACCATCACCCAGCGTGTGACCGACGCGGTGACCCGGGTCGACGGCGTCACCCGCGTCGACGTCACGCTGGACGTCATGAGCGACGAGCAGCGCAAGGAACTGGCGAACGCGCTGCGCGGCGGCCAGGCCGAGCGTGAGGTCCCGTTCGCCAAGCCCGGCAACCTGACCCGGGTGTACGCGGTCGCCTCCGGCAAGGGCGGCGTCGGCAAGTCCTCCGTGACGGTCAACCTGGCTGCGGCGATGGCGGCCGACGGCCTGAAGGTCGGTGTCGTGGACGCCGACATCTACGGCCACTCGGTGCCCCGCATGCTGGGCGCGGACGGCCGTCCGACGCAGGTCGAGAACATGATCATGCCGCCGTCCGCGAACGGCGTGAAGGTCATCTCCATCGGCATGTTCACGCCGGGCAACGCGCCGGTCGTCTGGCGCGGCCCGATGCTCCACCGTGCGCTCCAGCAGTTCCTGGCGGACGTGTACTGGGGCGACCTGGACGTCCTGCTCCTGGACCTCCCGCCCGGCACCGGTGACATCGCGATCTCCGTCGCCCAGCTGATCCCCAACGCGGAGATCCTGGTCGTGACGACGCCGCAGCAGGCCGCCGCCGAGGTGGCCGAGCGGGCCGGCTCCATCGCCGTCCAGACCCACCAGAAGATCGTCGGCGTCGTCGAGAACATGTCCGGCCTGCCCTGCCCGCACTGCGGCGAGATGGTCGACGTCTTCGGCACGGGCGGCGGTCAGCTGGTCGCGGACGGCCTGACGCGTACGACGGGCGCGACCGTCCCCGTCCTCGGCAACATCCCGATCGACGTCCGCCTCCGCGAGGGCGGCGACGAGGGCAAGCCGGTCGTCCTGACCGACCCGGACTCCCCGGCGGGCTCCGCCCTGCGCGCCATCGCGGGCAAGCTCGGGGGGCGGCAGCGGGGCCTTTCGGGGCTGTCCCTGGGGATCACGCCGAAGAACAAGTTCTAGGCCTGCCGACAGGCCACGAGAAGGGGCGGCCGGCGCCCGCGGCGGCGCGCCCCCCGCGGGGCGCAGGGCGACGTCGAGATGGCGTTTTTCGACCCGCATCCCCGTCCCGACGCGCGG
>NZ_JBHYKH010000097.1:7322-13615 GCF_042741275.1 Streptomyces sp. NPDC058964 | reverse complement strand
CAATAAATATTTTCTCGCCCTCCGAAAGGCCCACTTTAGGGGGCGCGATCCCCCGGGCCGGGCGCCCCTCCGTCGTGCCTCAGGCGTACGTCGAGATGTCCTTGATCATCGCGAAGCCCAGTCCGTACGCGCTCATGCCTCTCCCGTACGCCCCCACGTGCACCCCTTCCCGGGTCGACCCGGCCAGGACCCAGCCGAACTCGGACTCGCGGTAGTGGAAGGGCGTCGGCACGCCGTCGACCGGCAGGGAGAGGGTCGACCAGTCCGGGCCGGCGAGGTCGTCCGCGAGGACCCACGCCGTCTCGGTCTGCTGGTCCAGCCAGTCGTCACGCAGGCTGTGGTCCATCTGGCCGGGCCAGGTGAAGGTCAGCAGGCCCACACCGGCCAGCCAGGCCGCCGAGGAGACCGAGGTGGCCTCCAGGAGGCCCGTGCCGTCCGCGCTGCGCCGTGAGGGGTTGGCCGCGACCGTGACCACGACCGCGAACTTCTCCCTGGGCTCGGACGCGGAACCGACGGCGTACTCGTTCTTGACGGAGGGCTCGTCGCCGTGCCCGATCGAACCGTGCTCGACGGCGCCGTCGGCCGCCGTACCCACCTGCATCAGCCAGCGCCGCCCCGTGAAGGCCTCGTCGAGGCCGTACCACGGGAAGGGCGCCAGCAGGTAGCCGTCGACCGTGCGCCGGGCGGAGGGGAACTGTTGTCCGCCCTCCGCGTCCGGCGCCTGCGCGACTGCCCGACTTGTCGTCTCCATGTGCCCGGACGCCTCCTCGCTCTCGTCGGACCGGCGCGGCCCGCCCCCCTTCGGGCGTACTCGTCCGGTCCGCACAACAACTCGGCAGCATATCCACACCACTCCGGGCGGCAGCGAAACCATCGGGTGCGTGCGTCGCACGCGCGGCCGGTTCGTGACTCACACGGCGCACACGCGGTATGAAACGCGTCACGTCCCGGCGCGCGGGGCGCACCGGGACGTGGGCAGTACTGGCGTACGACGGTCAGGTGGCGTCCGCGTCGAAGGGCGGGCGCTCGTCCCTGCCCGCGTCCTCGGGCTTCTTGCTCATGTCGATGCGGCCGCCGGACGAACCCGCGGACGAAGCCGAGGAGGAGGCGGCGGCGGAGTCGCTGTCACGGCCGTGGACCGCGTCCGTGACCTCGGCCATCTCCTTCTTCAGGTCGAAGCCGTTGCGGATCTCCTTCAGCCCCAGCTCGTCACTGTCCAGCTGCTTGCGGATGAAGGTCCTGGGGTTGAGGTCCTCGAAATCGAAGTCCTTGAACTCCGGGCCCATCTCGGCGCGGATGTCCTGCTTGGCGCTCTCCGAGAACTCTCGGATCTTCCGGATCGTGCGCATGACGTCCTGGATGACCTTCGGGAGCTTGTCCGGACCGAAGACGAGCACGGCGAGCACGATGATCGTGATCAGCTCGAGCGGTCCTATGTCATTGAACACCTGAAGCTCCTTGCGATGTCCTCGGTCCTCGGCCCTCGGCGGTCTGTGTTGCTGGTCTTCCGTGGTCCGGGCCGGGTCCACGGTACCCGGCGTACCTGTCCGACCGGTACCGTCCCGAGGTGTCCGAGTGCGTACAGGGCACCGGTTTTTGCGGTTGTTTGCCTTGTGGGGCCGGGTTTCGGCCTCCCGCCTGTGACGTTTCTGTCAGTTGTCGTCCGACGATCCGAGCACCAGCGAGACCGACTTCTCCCTGCCGTCACGCTCCAGTGTCAGCCTCAGCCGGTCGCCGGGACGGTGGGCGCGGGTCTTGACGATCAGCTCCTCGCCGGAGTGGACCCGCTGCCCGTCGACCTCGGTGATGACATCGCCCGATCGGAGGCCGGCCCGGCCCCCGGGACCGTTCGTGGTCACCGCGGGCGCGCCCCTGGCCCCCTTGGCGCCGATACGGGCGCCGTCGCCGGTGTAGTTCATGTCGAGGGTGACCCCGATCACCGGGTGGGTCGCCCGGCCCTCGTTGATCAGTTCCTCGGCGACGCGCTTGGCCTGGTTCACCGGGATGGCGAAGCCGAGCCCGATGGAGCCGGCCTGGCCGTCCTCCGGGCCGGAGCCGCTGTCGGCCGACCGGATGGCGGAGTTGATGCCGACGACCTGGGCCCGCGAGTCGAGGAGGGGTCCGCCGGAGTTGCCGGGGTTGATGGGCGCGTCGGTCTGCAGCGCGTCGACGTACGACACGTCGCTCCCGTCGCTCTTCTCGCCGCCGGCCGTGATGGGCCGCTCCTTGGCGCTGATGATGCCGGAGGTGACGGTGTTGGCGAGGTCGAAGGGGGCACCGATCGCCACCACTGGGTCGCCGACCTGGACGTTGTCGGAGTTGCCGAGGGGCAGGGGCTTGAGCCCGCGTACTCCGGTGACCTGCACGACGGCGAGGTCGTAGCCGCTGTCCCGGCCGACGACCCTGGCCTTGGCCGTGTCGCCGCTGCTGAACGTCACGGATATGTCCCCGCTCGACCCGGCGGGCTCGACGACGTGGTTGTTGGTGAGGATGTGGCCGCGCGTGTCGAGGACGAAGCCGGTTCCGGTGCCCTGCTCACTGCTCCCGGTCACATGCAGCGTGACCACGCTGGGCAGCGCACGGGCGGCGATCCCCGCGACGCTGTCCGGCGCCCGTCCGGCCGGTACCTTGCCCGCCTGGGGCAGCTGTACGTCCCCCAGGCCGCCGTTGCGTTCCAGGTACGCCCCCACGGCCCCGCCGATGCCCCCGGAGACCAGGGCGAGGGCCAGAGCCGCGCCCACGAGCGTCCGTCTGGCACGCCTTCGGCGCTGCTGCACGGTGGGGACCGCCGCGCCGTTCTGCTGGAGGGGGCCGTGGGCCTGGAGTGCGGCGTGTCCGGGGGCCGTGCCGGACCAGGGGTCGTAGCGCTGCCAGGGGTCGGGCTGCGGGGCGCCGGCGGACGCCCCGGGGGCCGCGAGCGGCGTGAGCGGCGCCGGGGACGGGGTCGGCGCCCCGTGGGGCACGCCAGACGCCGGGGAGAGGGGCGACGGGACCTGCACCGGGGTCGGCGAAGCGTGCGGTGGTGCCTGTGCGGGCACCGGCGCCGCCGTGCCGTGCGCGGGTGTGGTCGCGGGGTGCTGGACCGGCGGGGCCGGTGCCCAGGGGCCCGGTTCGCCGTACGGCGGCGTGCTGTAGGGGTCGGGATCGTGGAGGGGCTTGGGGCGGCGGTCGGTGGCCGGGCCCGACTCGCCCCGCACTGCGGGGTCCCCGCCCTGTACGACCGGCCCTGCGCCCTCCGCAACGGGGCCCGCGCCGCCCGCGGCAGGCCCGGCCGCCCGGCCGTCGGCGGGTCCGGGCGCGGGCGCCGCGAGCTCGAAGTCGCCGTCGGCATGGGGCCGAGGCCGACTCCACCACTTCGCTTTGGCGGGCTTCGTCGGTTTCCCCTCGTCCATGCTCTCCCCACACCTGACCGCGGAACGTCGAATCCGCGCCCGGAACTCCACCGCGGGCACGGCCCTCACAGGATTCAACCAGGTTCGGGGGACGGCGCGCAGAGTCCGGTCAGGGGGCGGTGCGGGACGAGGAGGAGGGCTTGGGAGCCGATGTCGTGTCGGGGACGGGCGCGGCGAGCAGGCCGGGGCCGGCGACCTCGGGGGCCGTGGACCAGGAGGTCAGCGCCATCGGCGGGGTGGCGCCCAGCGGACGTATCAACGGGGACATGGCGGCCGCACCTGCTACGACGGGCGTGGTCAGGCCGTGCGTGCCGTCCTCGCTCCGTCCGGCGTCGGCGGACGGCACCCCGGGCATCAGCGGCGCGGACACCGTGGTCGGTGCCACGGGAGTCTGGCCGAGCGTGGTGCCCTGTACGAGCAGCGGGCCGACCGAGCGGCGGCGCTGGGTGTCGGGCGTCGACGCCCCTCCGCCGCCCTGGGTACGGGCCGGCGTCACGTTGCTGCCGGTGCCGGAGCCGCCCCGGGCGTCCGATGCCGGGTCGCCGGGGAGGCCCGTGGTCACTCCGCCCAGCGCGACCGCGGCCAGCGACACGGCGCCGGCGGCGACGACCGCGAACCGCAGCCCGCGCGAGGCGGGCCGGTCGGCGTCCGGGCGGCCCACGGGGTGGATGCGGAAGCCCCGGTCGGCGGCGGAGGCCGCGTGGGGGGCTGCGGGGACAAAGCCGAACTCGAACCGGTCGGGCCGGCCCGCACCGAAGACGCCGGTGTCGGAGGCGCGTCCGGAGAAACCTCCCCCGTCCAGCGGGGCGCGGCTGTCGCCGGGGTCGCCGCCGGGGAGTCCCTGGAGGCGGGCGAGGAAGCTGTCTGAGGGCGGAGGCGGGGCATCCTCAGCGCAGAGGTACGGCAGTCGTCGCTGGGCGTCCGCCTCCGCCTTGCACTTGGCACAGGTGGCCAGGTGGGCCAGGACGCGGTCGCGCGACTCATGACCGAGTTCCCCGTCCACGAGGGCGGAGAGCCGGTCTCCCAGATGCTGCTCTGCGAGGTGTGCCTCGGCAGGTTTCGACCGTGATCCACTCACGCGGTCGCGCCCCCTCCTCCCAGAGCGGGAACGCGGGCCATGAACGAGCGGCGCTCGGCGGCCCGCGCCTCCGGGGAGCGGTGCGCGAGAGCCTTGCGCAGCTGGGAACGGCCGCGGTGGATCCGGGAGCGGACCGTGCCGAGCTTCACGCCGAGGGTCGCGGCGATCTCCTCGTAGGACAGTCCCTCGATGTCGCACAGGACGACCGCGGCACGGAACTCGGGTGCGAGGGTGTCGAGGGCCTGCTGGACGTCCGCGTCGAAGTGCGCGTCGTTGAAGACCTGCTGGGGCGTGGGTTCACGGCTGGGCAGACGCTCGGCCGCGTCCTCCCCGAGCGCGTCGAAGCGGATGCGCTGCTTGCGCCGCACCATGTCCAGGAAGAGGTTCGTGGTGATGCGGTGCAGCCAGCCCTCGAAGGTGCCGGGCGTGTAGGTCGACAGGGAGCGGAACACACGGACGAAGACCTCCTGTGTGAGGTCCTCGGCGTCGTGCTGGTTGCCCGTGAGGCGGTAGGCCAGGCGGTAGACCCTGCCGCTGTGCGTGCTGACGATCTCCTCCCAGGTGGGCGGAGCCCATGCCTGTGCGTCCGCGTCGGTGGAGAACGTCGCGGTCTGGGCGACGTCGGCGGCGTGGCTTGGGTCAGCAGCGGTGTCGTTCACGGATTTCGGCCTGCCCGCCGACCCGAGAAAGCGCCGCAGCACTCCTCCCCGGTCCACAGGCGCAGCCGCACCTCCCCTGTCGGCTCTGGTGGTGTCCAGTGGAGCCCCTACCATAGCCACCTCGCCCGTTAGCTCCGGATAAGCGGTTTTACGAGAATTTGATCTGGGCTGATACGGCTCATGTGGCTGCGTCAGCACTTGCTCGGCCCTCTGATCCACCTCTTACCCCCGTCGGGTCCCCCACCACTCGCTCCACCCTTTAAACGCCTGGTCCCATCTGCGGGTTCCCGGGGCCAACGGATACAGTCACGCCCAGGCAACCACGGGGACAGGAGAGGGTCATTACCGGCAACCGGCAGACGAGCTGGGCGTTCGCCGACGCCTTTGTCGCCGAGGACGACGCGCTGCGCTGGGCCCGTGACCGGGCCCGGGAGGCAGGGCTGCGCTCGGTGTCGCCCGGCACGGGCGCGGCCCTGCGGTTGCTCGCCGCCACCGTGGACGCCAAGGCGGTCGCGGAGATCGGCACCGGCTGCGGGGTTTCCGGGATCCATCTGCTGCACGGCATGCGGCCGGACGGGGTGCTGACCACCGTCGACCCCGAGCCGGAGCACCAGCAGTTCGCCCGTCAGGCCTTCCGTGCCTGCGGCTTCGCCAGCAACCGCGCCCGTTTCATCCCCGGCCGCGCCCTGGACGTACTGCCCCGGCTCGCGGACGCCGGCTACGACCTCGTCTTCTGCGACGGCGACCGTCTGGAGTACCTCGACTACCTCGCTGAATCGTTGCGCCTGCTGCGGCCGGGTGGCGTGGTGGTCTTCGAGGGCGTCTTCGGCAACGGCCGGACGGTGGACTCGGGTCCGCAGCCCACGGAGGTGCTGCGGCTGCGGGAGCTGCTGCGGACGGTGCGCGAGAGCCAGGAGCTGGTGCCGTCGCTGCTGCCGGTCGGTGACGGGCTGCTGTGCGCGGTCAAGCGGTGGCACGGTGACGTCGCGGGCGGACGGTGACCCCGCGCCCGTACGGTGATCCGGCGCCCGGACCGCGAGTGATCGTCTTGCTGCCCGGGAACACAGCGCTGGCCCCGCCCCCCCGTCGGTGGCCGGGGCCGCGTTTTGGGTTGGGGGCGGGGGGGGGGGGACGAGGCCAGGGGGTTGGGGGGGGGGGAGGGCG
>NZ_JBHYKH010000097.1:0-7312 GCF_042741275.1 Streptomyces sp. NPDC058964 | reverse complement strand
GGCACCGCGTGCGGCACCGGGGCGACTGAACGGGTATGGTCGCTCGCGCGTCAGCCGACGACCTTCTTGAGGGCGTCGCCGAGCGCCTCGGCCTCGTCAGGGGTCAGCTCGACGACGAGCCGACCGCCGCCTTCGAGCGGAACGCGCATGACGATGCCCCGCCCCTCCTTGGTCACCTCGAGCGGGCCATCGCCCGTCCGCGGCTTCATGGCCGCCATGCTCGTTCCCCTTCCTGAAACCAGCTCATCGTCTGCCGACGGCCCGGGAGGGCACGCGCGATCCGTGCGGGACGCGCGACACCGGCATCGAACACATTGCTTCCAAGCCATTATCCCGCATCTCAGGACCCGATGACCAACATCAGTAGGCATCGCTTGGGCAACGCGCGCGAGCAAAACCACTCAATTCGGCGATGTGACTGCGATACTGCACCGCCGCGCCGACATCCGCAGACAAAATCCGCGTCGGAATTCTTTGACGCAGGTCACACGACGGGTCCCGGCCGTGGACGGCGATCTCCGCCATGCTGTCCCCAGACATCGACGTACCGATCGGTACGTCAGAGCCGCCACTGCAGAGGGGATGCGTCATGGCCGACACCGTGCTCTACGAGGTGAACGACGGGCTCGCGACGATCACGCTGAACCGCCCCGAGGCGATGAACGCGCTGAACATCGCGGCCAAGGTCGCCCTCAGGGACGCGGCACAGGAGGCTGCGGGTGACGGTGCCGTACGGGCGATCCTGCTCACCGCGGCCGGGGACCGGGCGTTCTGCGTGGGTCAGGACCTCAAGGAGCACATCGGGCTGCTGGCCTCCGACCGCGAGACCGGGGCCGGGCAGACGATGAGCACGGTGCGGGAGCACTACAACCCGATCGTGCGGGCGCTCGCGGACGCGCCGAAGCCGGTGGTCGCGGCGGTGAACGGGGTCGCGGCGGGCGCGGGCCTCGGTTTCGCCCTGGCGGCGGACTACCGGGTGGTGGCGGACACCGCCTCGTTCAACACGTCGTTCGCCGGGGTGGCCCTGACCGCCGACTCCGGCATTTCCTGGACACTGCCCCGCGTCGTGGGCCCCGGCCGCGCAGCCGACCTGCTGCTCTTCCCCCGGAGCATCAGCGCTCAGGACGCCTACGAGCTCGGCATCGCCAACCGGATCGTGCCGGCCGCGGAGCTGCGGGCCGAGGCCGAGAAGGTCGCCAGGAAGCTCGCCGAGGGCCCGACGGTGGCCTACGCGGCCCTCAAGGAGGCGGTCGCCTACGGGCTGACCCACTCCCTGGACGAGACCCTGGACAAGGAGGACGAGCTGCAGACGCGGGCCGGGCGGTCCGAGGACCACGCGATCGCGGTGCAGGCGTTCGTGAACAAGGAGAAGCCGAAGTACCTGGGCCGCTGAGCCCGGTCCTCCGCTCAGGCGCCGGGCGGGCTGGTCCGGCTCACGCACGCCTCCAGGTGGTCGTTGACCAGCCCGCACGCCTGCATCAGCGCGTACGCCGTCGTCGGGCCCACGAAGCGCAGACCCCGCTTCTTGAGGGCCTTGGACAGGGCCGTCGACTCCGGGGTGACCGCGGGGACGTCGGAGAGGGTCTTCGGGGCGGAGCGGCCCTCCGGGTCCGGGGCGTGGGACCAGATCAGGGCGTCCAGCTCGCCCGGGGACCAGTCGACGAGCACGCGCGCGTTGGCGAGGGTCGCGTCGACCTTGGCGCGGTTGCGGATGATGCCCGGGTCGGCGAGGAGGCGCTCGCGGTCCTCGTCGGTGAAGGCCGCGACCTCGGTGATCCCGAAATCGGCGAAGGCGGCGCGGAAGCCCGGCCGACGGCGCAGGATGGTGATCCACGACAGGCCGGACTGGAAGGCCTCCAGGCTCAGGCGCTCGAACAGGGCGTCGTCGCCGTGCACGGGGCGGCCCCACTCCTCGTCGTGGTAGCTCACGTAGTCCTCGGTGGACAGGGCCCAGGGGCAGCGCAGCGCGCCGTCGGGGCCGGCCAGGGCCGCGCCGTCACTCACCGCTGGTCCTCCTGCGCGGGCTTGTGCAGCCGGGAGTGCGCGGCGGCCTGGGCGCCGGCCAGCGCGGACTCCAGGTCGGAGATACGGGCGTCCCGCTCGGCGATCTCGGCGGCGAGGCGGCCCAGGGCGTCGTCCACGTCCGCCATGCGGTAGCCGCGCGGGGCGAGCGGGAAGCGGAGGCTCTCCACGTCCGCGCGGTTGACCGGACGGTCCGGGGGCAGCGGGTCGTCGAGGCGCTCCGGCGCGGCCTCGGGGAGGGGTCCGGTCGCGCCCTCGCCGCCGCCCACCACGGCGAGTGTCACCGCGGCGACCACGACGGCGAGCGCGACGACCAGGAACAAGAACATAACCATCGCTGGGTCCCCACGCTCTGTGTGCTCGGTGTCGAAAGTCTCAGGGTCCGATCGTGCCATGCGAGTCTGACAGTTAGGGTCGCAGGCGGCCGTACACCGCGACGCACTAGGAGAGGTCACAGGGGATGCTCAGGCTGGGCAGGCGGGAATTCGAGCCGCACGAACCGGTGATCATGGCGATCGTGAACCGGACCCCGGACTCCTTCTACGACCAGGGAGCCACGTTCCGGGACGAGCCGGCGCTGGCCCGCGTGGAGCAGGCGGTGGCCGAGGGGGCCGCGATCGTCGACATCGGCGGGGTCAAGGCCGGGCCCGGGGACGAGGTGACCGCCGAGGAGGAGGCGCGGCGCACGGTCGGCTTCGTGGCCGAGGTGCGGCGGCGGTTCCCCGACGTGATCATCAGCGTGGACACCTGGCGGGCCGAGGTCGGGGAGGCCGTGTGCGAGGCCGGGGCCGATGTCCTCAACGACGCGTGGGGCGGGGTGGATCCGCGGCTGGCGGAGGTCGCGGCGCGGTACCGGGTGGGGCTGGTGTGCACGCACGCGGGCGGCGCCGAGCCGCGCACGCGGCCGCACCGGGTGACGTACGACGACGTCATGGCCGACATTCTGCGGGTGACCGTGGGGCTGGCGGAGCGCGCGGTGAAGCTGGGCGTGCCCCGTGAGTCGGTGATGATCGATCCGGGGCACGACTTCGGCAAGAACACGCGGCACAGTCTCGAGGCGACCCGGCGGCTGGACGAGATGGTGGCCACGGGGTGGCCGGTGCTGGTGTCGTTGTCCAACAAGGACTTCGTCGGGGAGACGCTGGACCGGCCGGTGAAGGAGCGGGTGCTGGGGACGCTGGCGACGACCGCGGTGTCCGCGTGGCTCGGGGCTCAGGTGTACCGGGTGCACGAGGTCGCGGAGACTCGGCAGGTGCTTGACATGGTGGCGTCCATCGCGGGCCACCGCCCACCGGCGGTCGCGCGTCGGGGGCTGGCGTAGGCGTTTCCCGGCCTTCGCCGACCCCCGGCACCGCTCACTCGAGTGCGCGCCCGACGTGTTCGATGTGAAGGGTCCGGGCCTCCGGGCCGACGCGGTACAGGATGCGCGAAGGGCCGCGGTGGAGACGACGGTGGTGGGTACCCCAGGCCCTGGAACCTTCGGGCCTGGGGTCCTCGGCGAGTTGGCCGGTCGCCTGGATGACACTTCACCTCGGCCGGGTGCCTAGCGTCCCGCCTCCTTGGACACCAGCGCCACCGCCTCCTCCACGTCGTCCGTGACATGGAAGAGGAGCAGGTCCTTCTCGGAGGCCTTGCCCTGGGCGATCACGCTGTTCCGGAGCCAGGTGACCAGGCCGCCCCAGTACTCGCTGCCGAAGAGGACGATCGGGAACCGGGTGACCTTCTGGGTCTGGACGAGGGTGAGGGCCTCGAAGAGTTCGTCGAGGGTGCCGAGGCCGCCCGGGAGGACCACGAAGCCCTGCGCGTACTTGACGAACATCATCTTGCGCACGAAGAAGTAGCGGAAGTTGAGACCGATGTCGACGTAGGGGTTGAGCCCCTGCTCGAAGGGGAGCTCGATCCCGAGGCCCACCGAGGTGCCGCCCGCCTCGCAGGCCCCCTTGTTGGCCGCCTCCATGGCACCGGGGCCGCCGCCGGTGATCACGGCCCAGCCCGCCTCCACCAGACCGCGGCCGAGCCGGACACCGGCGTCGTACTCCGCCGAGTCCACCGGCGTACGCGCCGAACCGAACACGCTGATCGCGGGAGGGAGTTCGGCCAGGGTGCCGAAGCCCTCGATGAACTCCGACTGGATGCGCAGGACGCGCCAGGGGTCGGTGTGGACCCAGTCGGACGGTCCGCCCGCGTCCAGCAGGCGCTGGTCCGTGGTGCTCGCCGTGACCTGCCCCCGCCGCCGGAGGACCGGTCCCAGGCGCTGCTCCTCCGGTGGCTGCTTCTTGCCCTGGGGGTTGCCTGTAGCCATGTGCGCTCCCTCCGCTTGCGGTGTTTCCACCTCAGCGTAGATCGGCGCGGGTTACGGGCGGGGGACGTGAGCATGTCCGCCACGAAGTGCCACCCCGCCCCGGGGCCCTGCCTCAGCTGGTCAGCCAGGCCCGCAGCCGCTCCTCGCCTGCCAGAATTTTTGCGGTTTCTACCCTTTCATCCCTTTTGTGCGCCAAGTGCGGGTTGCCGGGACCGTAGTTGACCGCCGGCACACCCAGGGCGGAGAACCGGGAGACGTCCGTCCAGCCGTACTTGGGCTGCGGGGTGCCCCCGACCGCCTCGATGAAGGCCGCCGCGGCCGGGTGGGAGAGACCCGGCAGCGCGCCGGGGCTGTGGTCGTCCACCACGAACTCCTCCACGCCGCAGTCCGCGAAGACCTCGCGGACGTGCGCGATCGCCTCCTCCTCGGACCGGTCGGGCGCGTAGCGGAAGTTGACCGTGACCACGCACGCGTCGGGGATGACGTTGCCCGCCACTCCGCCGGAGATGCCCACCGCGTTCAGTCCCTCGCGGTACTCCAGGCCGTCGATCACCGGGTAGCGCGGCTCGTACGACGCCAGACGGGCCAGGACCGGGGCCGCCGCGTGGATCGCGTTGGAGCCCATCCAGCCGCGTGCCGAGTGGGCCCGCTCACCCTTCGTGCGCAACAGCACGCGCAGGGTGCCCTGGCAGCCGCCCTCGACCTGGCCGTCGGAGGGCTCCAGGAGCACCGCGAAGTCGCCCGCCAGCCACTCGGGGTGCGCCTCGGCCACGTGCTTGAGGCCGTTGAGGTCCGCGGCGACCTCCTCGTTGTCGTAGAAGACGAAGGTCAGGTCACGGTTGGGGGCCGGGACGGTGGCCGCGATGCGCAGCTGCACCGCCACGCCGGACTTCATGTCACAGGTGCCGCAGCCCCACAGGACGCCGTCCTCGTCGAGGCGCGAGGGGACGTTGTCGGCGATCGGGACCGTGTCGATGTGGCCGGCCAGGATCACCCGCTCCGCCCGGCCCAGGTCCGTGCGGGCGACCACGTTGTTGCCGTACCGGTCGACCGTCAGGTGCGGCAGGGTGCGCAGGGCGGCCTCGACGGCGTCCGCGAGGGGCTTCTCCGTGCCGCTCTCCGAGCGGAAGTCGACGAGTTGTGCGGTGAGCGCGGCGGCGTCCAGCGTGAGATCGAGCGAGGTGTCGGCCATGGTGACGACCCTAACGCGCCGTGCCTCGCCCGGGGCCCGTACCATGCGCCACACCCAACGCCGCGGCCCCGGCGGCCTCCAGTACCTTGTACGGGTGCCAGAGCCGTCCCCCACAACTCCCAAGCGCCGTGGCCGCCTCTTCCGCTTCGGCGCGGCCTTCCTGGTCCTGCTGGCCCTCGCCGGCTATCTCGTGGTGCAGTACGTCACGGGAGGCGCCGGAGCCCCGGGCTGCAAGGTGGTCTCGGGCAGAGGCGACCGGACGTCGTACGAGTTCACGCCCGAACAGGCCGTGAACGCGGCGACGATCGCCGCGGTCGGGACCGGGCGCGGCATGCCCCAGCGGGCCGTGACCATCGCGCTGGCGACCGCTCTGCAGGAGTCGGGGCTGCGCAACATCGAGCACGGCGACCGGGACTCCCTCGGTCTGTTCCAGCAGCGGCCCTCGCAGGGCTGGGGCACCGATAAGCAGATCATGGACCCGACGTACTCGGCCGGCGTCTTCTACGAGCACCTGGCCAAGGTGCCCGACTACACGGACCTCCCGCTCACGGTGGCCGCGCAGCACGTGCAGCGCAGCGGCTACCCGGAGGCGTACGCCAAGCACGAGCCGGACGCCACTCTGCTCGCCGCGGCGCTGACCGGACGGGCGGCGGCCACGCTGACCTGCCAGGGGCGCCCGGAGAGCGACGCGGACCAGGTGGCGGCGACGGGTCCGGACGCGGTACGGGCCGCGCTCGTACGGGACTTCGGGCGCGACGCGCTCCAAGTGGCCGGCGCCGAGGTGAGCGGCGCGAGGGCGGCCTCTGCGGCCCCGAGCACGTCCGCACGGGCCCGGGGGCGGACGGTGACCGTGCCGGTGCCCGACGGCGCGAAGCGTGACCGCAGCGGGCGGACCGAGCGGGAGCGGGGCTGGCAGCTGGCCCACTGGGCGGTGGCCAACTCCTCGGCGCTGCACATCGCGCGGGTGTCGTACGCGGGGCGGGAGTGGGTCGCCGGGAGCACGGACAGCCAGTGGCGCCCGGTCGGCGCTCAGGGCGCCGCGGGCGCGGAGATGTCGGCCGGGTCCGTGCGCATCGTGACCGGGCAGTAGTACGGGGCTTCACCCGGAGGGGTCAGAGCACCCGTGGCGGGGCGACCGGGTGCGCAGGTTTTCGCGCGGTCACCTCCGCGGGCGGGAAAGCCCTGGGAAACAAAGAGCCGTAAGGATTCGGCAGGCTCGCACGACGGACGGCATTTGCCCGTTTTTATCCACAACAGATAATGCGATGCGTTGCCAATTCTTTACCTTTGGTGTCCGCAACCTTCGAGGGCTTCGAGCGGTAGTCACTGCGTCCGAGCCCGGAGATCAACAACCGGCCGAGCCACAGCCGGTCGGTCAACTCCCGGGAACGGTCGGACACTTCAACGTTCTCTTCCGTCGAATGGAGCATCATGTCCCTCCCCCTGACCCGCCGGATCGCCCGTGCCGCGCTGCTCGTCGCTGCGGGAGCGGCCGCCGGGGTCGGTGCGGCCGGCTCCGCCAGCGCGGCCCCCGAACTGCCGAACGTCGGCGGTCTGACCGCCCTGGACGGGGCGCACGTCGGCAACACCGTCGACGGTGCCACCCAGCACGTCACCGGACTCGCGGGCGACGCCGGCGGCAAGGCGCTCAGGACGGCGGTGCCGGCCGCGGGCAAGACCGGCGGCAAGGCCGTGAAGCAGGCGGCGCCGGCGGCGCAGAAGGTCGCGGGGGACGCGGCCGGATCCGACTGTAAATTAATCGTTGACACCACCCGGACGTGTAATTTTTGATTGAT
>NZ_JBHYKH010000096.1:21529-22662 GCF_042741275.1 Streptomyces sp. NPDC058964 | reverse complement strand
GGGGGGGGCGGTCTGCGCCTGGCCGGGGGGGGGGGGGGGGGGGGGGGCCCCCCGCCGGCGCGCGGGCGGCGCGCGGAGCCTCCACCGGTGCCGCCGTGCGGGGGCGACGGGACCACCTCGCCCGTCTTCCCTTCCGGGGGAGGGGTCGATCCCCCGGGCAGCGCGAACATGGTCAGCTGCTCCACCGGCGGCAGGGTGATCTCGCCTGCCTCCTCCCGGGCCCGGCCCCGGCAGTCCAGGTCGACCTCCCGGTGCCCCCTCATGTCGCCCGGGATGTGGGCGTGGAGGTCGATGAACTCCCAGCGGCCCGCCCCGGCATCGCCCTCGAGCGAGCCCTCGTCCAGCCAGGTGTCCAGACGGCGGCCGCCGATGACGATGGCGCCGCGGGTGCACTGGGCGGGGTAGCGGGTCAGATGGATGGTGACGTCGTGTCCGTCCTCCGGCGGAGGGCTGACGGCCGGCGGATCGACGGTGAACCTCGTCACCGCCCGGACCGCTCCCGGGCTCACGCAGGCGGCCGTCACCTCGTGCTCGCCCTCGTCCGCCGAGTCCGGGACGGAGAGCGTGACGGTGAAGGTCCCGTCCTCGCCGGGGGTGCCGTTCGCCACCGGCTCCCCGTCCCAGCGGATGTCCACGCCCGCTCCCCCGGCGCAGCGGAAGTCCTCGCCGGTGACGGTGAACCGGGTCCGCGGCGGGCCGGAGCCGGGTGCCGGCGAGATCGACGGGTCGCGCAGGCGCCGCGCCGCGACCTCGAAGGTGCCTTCGGCGACGGGCGCGCCGTCCACGGCCGTGCACCGCGCCGCCAGCCGGTACGTGCCGGGCGAGGCGTCGGACGGGACGGTGACGGACCCGGTGAAGCTCCCGCTGTCGTCGGCCGTCAGATCCACCGGCTGCTGCCCCGACACGGCGAGGGTCAGCGGGCCCGCGCGCCCCTCGTCCGCGGAGCAGTCGAAGTCCGCGCCGGTCACCGTGAACGACGCGCCGGGCTGCACCGGTTGGCCGGGCGGACTCAACGAGGGGTCGGGCGGCGGAGAAGGCGGAGGCGTCGGGGTGTCGTCCGTCGCGGTGTCCGTCGGCTGCGGGCGGGGCTGCTCGTCCGGTACCGAGGGGGACCCGGGCGGGGGCGGCGGCCC
>NZ_JBHYKH010000096.1:0-21519 GCF_042741275.1 Streptomyces sp. NPDC058964 | reverse complement strand
GGGGGGGGGGGGGGGGGGGGGTGCGCCCGGCCCGCCCCCCGCCCCCCCCCGCGCCGCCGCCCCCCGCCGCCCCCCCCCGGGCAACCGCCGGCATCGCCGGCATCGCCACGAGCAGCAATGCCGCCATGACCGCGCCCCACAGCCTTCGTCCACACCCTCGTCCGGCCCGCCTCATGACCGTGCCCCCTCACGCCCGCACGGCCTCCCACGCCGCGCCCCCTCGGCTCCACCAGGTCAGACGAACGGGCAGTCGCCGGACGTTTCCGGCCGTGGGGGGCGCACGATGGTGCGCTTCCCGGGCCGAAGGACCCGCGCGCCCTGGGTGGTGCGCCCCTGTGACCGCCCCGCGCCGGCATCCGGGTTCCGCTCGCACGCACGCCGAAGGGGCGGCACCCCCGCACAGGGTGCCGCCCCTTCTTCTTGGTGCGCCGGAGCCGCCGCCGATCGGTCTGAGGGTCGGGGACCGACGACGGCTCCGGGGTCCGGTGGCCGGAGGGCCTAGCGGTGGTCGCTGCCCTCCGACTGGGTCGCCGCGCGGCCGGCCTCGAGGCGCGCGACGGGGATCCGGAACGGGGAGCAGGAGACGTAGTCCAGACCCACCTCGTGGAAGAAGTGGACCGACTCGGGGTCGCCGCCGTGCTCGCCGCAGACGCCCAGCTTCAGGTCGGGCCGGGTCTCCCGGCCCGCCTTGACCGCCGCCTTCACCAGGGAGCCGACGCCGTCCTTGTCGATCGTCTCGAACGGGCTGACGCCGAAGATGCCCTTCTCCAGGTAGGCCGTGAAGAAGGAGGCCTCGACGTCGTCGCGGCTGAAGCCCCACACGGTCTGGGTCAGGTCGTTCGTGCCGAAGGAGAAGAACTCGGCCGCCTCCGCGATCTGGTCCGCCGTCAGCGCGGCGCGCGGGAGCTCGATCATGGTGCCGATCGCCAGCTTCAGACGGACGCCCGTCGCCGCCTCGACCTCGGCGATGACCTGGTCGGCCTCCTCGCGGACGATCTCCAGCTCCTGGACGGTGCCGACGAGCGGGATCATGATCTCGGCGCGCGGGTCGCCCTTGGCGTTCTTGCGCTCGGCCGCGGCCTCGGCGATGGCCCGGACCTGCATCGTGAACAGGCCGGGGATGACCAGGCCGAGGCGTACGCCGCGCAGGCCGAGCATCGGGTTCTGCTCGTGCAGGCGGTGGACGGCCTGGAGCAGGCGCAGGTCGTTCTCGTTCGCGTCCTTGCGGGACTCCGCCAGGGCGACCCGGACCGACAGCTCGGTGATGTCCGGCAGGAACTCGTGCAGCGGCGGGTCGAGGAGGCGGATGGTCACGGGCAGACCGTCCATCGCCTCGAACAGCTCGACGAAGTCCTTCTTCTGCAGCGGGAGGAGCTGCTCGAGGGCCGCCTCGCGCTCGGTCTCCGTGTCGGCCAGGATCAGCCGCTCCACCAGCTCGCGCCGGTCGCCGAGGAACATGTGCTCCGTACGGCACAGGCCGATGCCCTGGGCGCCGAAACGGCGGGCGCGCAGCGCGTCCTCGGCGTTGTCCGCGTTGGCGCGCACCCGCAGGCGGCGCTTGCGGTCGGCGAAGGCCATGATGCGGTGGACCGCCTCGACCAGCTCGTCGGCGTCGTCGGCGCCGGCGTGCATCCGGCCCTCGAAGTACTCGACGACCGGGGAGGGGACGACCGGGACCTCACCCAGGTAGACCTTGCCCGTCGAGCCGTCGATGGAGATCAGGTCGCCCTCCTCGACGACGTGACCGCCCGGCACCGTCATCCGGCGGCGCTTGGTGTCGACCTCCAGCTCCTCGGCGCCGCAGACACAGGTCTTGCCCATGCCGCGGGCGACGACGGCCGCGTGCGAGGTCTTGCCGCCGCGGGAGGTCAGGATGCCCTCGGCCGCGATCATGCCGTCGAGGTCGTCGGGGTTGGTCTCCCGGCGGACCAGGATGACCTTCTCGCCGGAGCGGGACCACTTGACGGCGGTGTACGAGTCGAAGACCGCCTTGCCGACCGCCGCGCCCGGCGCGGCCGCGATGCCCCGGCCGACCTGCTCGGTCTTGGCGTCCTCGTCGAACCGCGGGAACATCAGCTGGGCCAGCTGGGCGCCGGTGACGCGCTGGAGCGCCTCTGTCTCGTCGATCAGGCCCTGGTCCACCAGCTGGGTGGCGATGCGGAAGGCCGCACCGGCGGTGCGCTTGCCGACCCGGGTCTGCAGCATCCAGAGCTGGCCGCGCTCGATGGTGAACTCGATGTCGCAGAGATCCTTGTAGTGGTTCTCCAGGGTCTCCATGATCTGCATGAGCTGGTCGTACGACTTCTTGTCGATGTTCTCCAGCTCCGCGAGCGGGACGGTGTTGCGGATGCCCGCGACCACGTCCTCGCCCTGCGCGTTCTGCAGGTAGTCGCCGTAGACGCCCTGGTGGCCGGAGGCGGGGTCACGGGTGAAGGCGACGCCGGTGCCGGAGTCGGGGCCCAGGTTGCCGAAGACCATGGAGCAGACGTTCACCGCGGTGCCCAGGTCGCCGGGGATGCGCTCCTGGCGGCGGTAGAGCTTGGCGCGGTCGCCGTTCCAGGAGTCGAAGACGGCCTTGATGGCGAGGTCCATCTGCTCGCGCGGGTCCTGCGGGAAGTCCCGGCCGGCCTCGGTCTTGACGATCTTCTTGAACTTGGTGACCAGCTTCTTCAGGTCGGCCGCCTCGAGGTCCGTGTCGACGGTGACCTTCTTGGCCTCCTTGGCCGCGTCGAGGGCCTCCTCGAAGAGTTCGCCGTCGACGCCGAGGACGGTCTTGCCGAACATCTGGATGAGGCGGCGGTACGAGTCCCAGGCGAACCGGTCGTCGCCGGCCTGCTTGGCCAGGCCCTGCACCGACTTGTCGGAGAGGCCGATGTTCAGGACGGTGTCCATCATGCCGGGCATGGAGAACTTCGCGCCCGAGCGGACCGACACGAGGAGGGGGTTGTCGGCCTGGCCGAGCTTCTTGCCCATCCGCTCCTCGAGGGCGGAGAGGTGCGCACTCACCTCGTCACGCAGTGCCGCCGGCTCCGAGCCGCTGTCGAGGTAGACCTTGCAGGCCTCGGTGGTGATCGTGAAGCCGGGAGGGACGGGAAGGCCCAGGTTGGTCATCTCGGCGAGGTTCGCGCCCTTGCCGCCGAGGAGGTCCTTGAGGTCCTTGTTGCCCTCGGTGAAGTCGTAAACGAACTTCACGCCCTCAACGCTCTCGCCCTGCTCGGCTACCTGGGGATCTTTGTTTTCCGACACGGGTCTCGACTCCTTGAGGCCGCGGTGGCTGCCCTGACGGCCAGGAACATACCCAGATCGAAGGCCTATGGGTACGTCCACTTGTGCGTCATGCGCCCGTAACCAGCCGTCCGCCACAGGATCGAAAGTCAAAGCTTGGCAAGCGCAGGACAGCCCATGTTTTCACTTCTTGAACGCATCAGCATCCGAAGGCACCGAATACCGCTCAGATGAGCAGCTCTCGCCACGTTTGATTTCGGTCGATGAACAATCAATGGGTGGCACTGAGTGCCACCCATTGGAAAAGTGCAGCCGCTCGTGATCCGCTCATCTGAGCGCAACCCTTATCAAGGGTGGCGAGAATCACGCTGCCACAGGCGCCCGGATTTCACCATGCGGACGTGACCTGGGACGGAAACACGCCCGTCACACCCCGAGCGCCAGCAGCCGTTCCTCCACCCGCTCCGGCGCGTAGAGGTGCTCCACGACCAGCGCACCCGCGCCGACCAGGCCGGCCCGCTCGCCGAGCCGTGACGTCACGACGTCCAGGTGGGCGGTGGAGCGGGGCAGCGCCCGCTGGTAGAGCAGTTCCCGGACACCGGTGAGGAAGGGTGTTCCGGCCAGATCCCCGGCGATCATCAGGACCCCTGGGTTGAGCAGGGTCACGACCGTCGCCAGTACGTCCCCCACCCGGCGCCCGGCCTCGCGGGCGAGCGCGGCCGCCTCCGGGTGCCCGGAGGCCAGCAGGTCCCGTACGTCCGAGCCCGAGGCCGCAGGCACCCCGGACTCCGCGAGCCGCCGGGCCACGGCACCACCGCTGGCGACGGCGGCCAGGCAGCCGTGGGAACCGCACCGGCACAACGCCTCCGCGCCCACCCGGATGTGCCCGATGTCGCCGGCCCCGCCGTCGACGCCCCGGTAGATCGAGCCGTCCACCACGACACCGGCGCCGATACCGGTCGACACCTTGACGAGGACGAACGCCGAGCAGTCGGGGTGTCCGGTGCGCTGTTCGCCGTACGCCATCAGGTTCGCGTCGTTGTCCACGAGCACCGGCACGGCGGGCACGCCGGTGTGCTCGGTGAAGGCGCGGGAGAGACGGCCGCGTATGTCGTAGCCGTCCCAGCCCGGCATGATCGGCGGCTGCACGACCCGGCCGGTCTCGCTGTCGACCGGACCCGGCACCGCGAGCCCTATCCCGCACGCCTCGTCCGCGCGGTGTCCCGCCTTCTCCAGCAGCTCGGCGAACCAGCGGCCGAGTTCGCCCAGTACGGCCTCGGGACCGTCCTCGATGGCCAGCGCGCCGGAGTGCTCGGCGAGGATCTCGCCGGTCAGGGACAGGACGGCCGCGCGGGCGTGCCGGGTCTCCAGGTCGGCGGCCAGGACCACGGCGTGGGAGTCGTCGAACTCCAGGGTGATGGAGGGGCGTCCGCCGAGCGGCGAGTCGACCGGGCCTCCGGCCCCCTCGCGCAGCCAACCGGCCCGGAACAGCCGGTCGAGCCGCTGGCCGACCGTGGCCCTGGAGAGCCCGGTGGCCTGCTGGAGGGCGCCGCGTGTGACCGCGCGCCCACTGCGCACCAGTTCGAGCAGATCGCCGGCGCCGGCCTGACTGCCGCCCTTGCCGGTCCTCCCGGGCCGTCCGGTCATGCGCACCCCCTTGTGTTTCTCAAGTCTGCATTACATATTGAGTTTTGCGTGTTAAATAGACGTAACCCTACGGTAGCCACAGCCGAACCCGGTCGGCCGGACGTCTTTCGGGGAGCCCCGAGTGGATCGCACTGCCCAGCTCACCGCCCGCCCCGCGGAGCGCACCATTGCATACGATCCACCGCTGCCGGTGGATTCGCCGCACGTCAGGGCCGCCCGGGTGCTGGAGGAGAACTGGACGGGCACCTCCACGGTGCCCTCGCGCAGCCTGTATCCGCACCAGTGGTCCTGGGACTCCGCGTTCGTCGCGATCGGTCTGCGGCACCTGTCGCCGCTGCGGGCCCAGACGGAGCTGGAGACCCTGCTGGCCGCCCAGTGGGCCGACGGGCGCGTCCCGCACATCGTGTTCAACCCCTCCGTACCGCTCGACGCCTACTTCCCGAGCCCCGACTTCTGGCGCTCCTCGACCGCGGGGCACACCGCGGGCGCCCCGCGCACCGTGCAGACCTCGGGCATCGTGCAACCACCGGTGCACGCGCTGGCGGCCTGGCTGGTGCACTGCGCCGACCCGGGGCTGTCCCGGGCCCGTGGCTTTCTGGCCCGGACCCACCCGCGGCTGGCCGCCTGGCACCGCTATCTGCTGCACCGGCGGGACCTGGGCGGTGGCGGGCTGGCGTCCGTCGTGCACCCCTGGGAACAGGGTATGGACAACAGCCCCTGCTGGGACGCCCCGCTGTCCCGCGTCACTCCGGCCCCGGCCCGCTCCTTCCGCCGCGCCGACCTCGACCACGGGGCACCCGAGGACCGGCCCACGGACCTGGACTACGGGCGCTACGTACGGCTGGCGGCGGACTACCGGGACGCCGGGTACACCGACGGGAAGGGCGACTTCGCCGTCGAGGACCCGGCGTTCAACGCGCTGCTCATCGCCTCCGAGCACGCGCTGGCGCGGATCGCGCAGGAGCTGGGGGCGCCCGGCACGGCCCGGCACGCACGCGCCGAGCGGCTGACGGCGGCGCTGGTGGAGCGGCTGTGGGACCCGGCCGCGGGCGTCTTCCTGTGCCGGGACGTGCGCGGCGGCGGGCTGATCCGGGAGCGCGGCGTGTCCGGTCTGGTCCCGCTGCTCCTGCCCGAGCTGCCCCGTGACATCGTCACCGCCCTCGTCTCCACCCTGAGCGGCCCGCACTTCGGGCTCGGGGACACCACCCGCCTGGTGCCCAGCTACGACCTCCTCGGCGAGGCCTTCGACGCGCACCGCTACTGGCGCGGCCCGGCCTGGTTCAACACGAGCTGGCTCCTGGAGCGCGGGCTGCGGGTGCACGGCGAGCGGGAGCGGGCGGAGGCGCTGCGCGAGGCGCTCGTGGAGACGGCCGACGCGTCCGGATACGCCGAGTACGTCGACCCGTTCACCGGCGAGGCGTGCGGCGCGAGCGGCTTCGGCTGGACCGCCGCCCTCGCGCTGGACCTGCTGCGCGAGCCACCACGGCTTGGCAAAGCCCCGGCGCACGGCGTGTCCGGCGCGGGCGGCGAAACGTTCGACAGGAGTGACAAGGGAGGGAACCGGGGATGACGGACCGGCATCATCTGCTCGTGCACGGCGCGACGTTCGCCGCCGTGGGCGACCGGGGCGACATCAGCGGCGTACGGAACAGCGGTTCCCCGGACGGGTTATTCGTGCGCGACGCCCGGCACCTGAGCCGCTGGCAGCTGACGGTCGACGGCGCGGTGCCCGAGGCGCTCACACCGGTCGCGGACGGCGACGGCGCCCGCTGCGTCCTCGTCCCGCGCGGCGGCCGTCAGGAGCCGCCCGCGCACACCCTCTTCCGTGAACAGGCCGTCGGTGACAGCTCGTTCGTCGAGTCGCTCCGGGTGACCAGCAACCGCCCGGTGCCGACCACCGTGCGCCTGGCGATCACCGCCGACGCCGACTTCACCGACCAGTTCGAGCTCCGCTCCGACCACCGCACCTACACCAAGACCGGCGCCGTACGCTCCCGGCAGGTCCTGGACGACGGCGTGGAGTTCACCTACCGGCGCGGTGAATGGCGGTCCTGTACGACCATCACGGCCGACCCCTCCCCGGACGGCGTCGAGGAGACCGGCACCGGTGCCCGCCGTCTCGTGTGGACCCTGGATCTCGAACCGCACGGCACCGCGGAGCTGGTGCTGCGGGTCATGGCGCGCCCGCACGGCGACAAGCGCGCCCTGCGCGTGCCGCGCTCACCGGGCGCACTGAACGAGCAACTGCTCACCTTGGAGGGTGAGTTCGTGGAGGGCGTGGCCTTCCCCACCGGCTGGCCGGAGCTGGCGGCGGCCTGCGCCCGCGGCCTCGCCGACCTCGCCGCGCTGCAGGTCCCGGCGACCGGCCCCGACGGCGAGGAGCTGCGCGTACCGGCGGCCGGGGCCCCCTGGTTCCTGACCCTCCTGGGCAGGGACGCCCTCCTCACCTCCCTCTTCGCCCTCCCCTACCGTCCCGGGCTGGCGGCCGCCACGCTCCCCGCGCTCGCCGCCACCCAGGCGACGGAGACCGGGGCGTCCTCGGTGGCCCAGCCGGGAAAGATCGTGCACGAGGTGCGGCACGGGGAGCTGGCGCACTTCGGGCAGGTGCCGTTCGGCCGCTACTACGGCTCGGTCGACGCGACGCCGCTGTTCCTCGTCCTGCTCGGCGCCTACGTCGAGCGGACCGGGGACACCGGCCTGGCCCGGCGTCTGGAGCCCAACGCCCGTGCGGCGATCGGCTGGATGCTGGACCACGGCGGGCTCACCTCGCGCGGTTATCTGGTCTACCGCGCCGACCGGGGCGGCCTCGCCAACCAGAACTGGAAGGACTCCCCCGGCGCCATCTGCTCGGCCGACGGCACCCGCGCGACCGGCCCGGTGATGGCGGCGGGGGCCCAGGGCTACGCGTACGACGCGCTGCGCCGCACGGCCTGGGTCGCGCGCACGGTCTGGGCGGACGAGACCTACGCCGCCCTCCTCGAACAGGCCGCCGCCGACCTGCGCGACCGCTTCCAGCGGGACTTCTGGATGCCGGAGCACTCCTTCCCGGCGCTCGCGCTGGACGGGCAGGGCAGCCAGGTGAACGCGCTGGCGTCGGACGCGGGCCACCTGCTGTGGTCGGGGCTGCTGGACAAGGAGTACGGCGAGCTGGTGGGCCGGCGCCTGCTGGAGCCGGACTTCTTCTCGGGCTGGGGCGTACGCACCCTGGCTTCCGGTCAGCCCGCGTACCACCCCCTCTCGTACCACCGGGGTTCGGTCTGGCCGCACGACAACGCGCTGATCACCCTGGGGCTGGCCCGCTACGGCCTGCACGACGAGGCCCGTTCGGTCGCCCACGCCCTGGTCGAGGCGGCCACCGCGACCGGTCACCGGCTGCCCGAGGTGCTCGCGGGCTACGGCCGCGACAGCCATGCGGAGCCGGTGCCGTACCCGCACGCGTGTGTACGGGAGTCCCGCTCCGCGGCGGCCCCGTTGGCGCTGCTCACGGCGGTCGGGGGCGCCTAGCAGGAGTGTTGACGAGCCGTTTGCCGGGTGTTTGCCCAGGGCCCTGAACAGGCGCCGGAGGCGAACCGTACGGGAGGGCGGCGGGCCCTTGCCTCCCCAGTGTGGCCCGCCGTTCCGTTCACGGGTCGCGCATGGAAGGACCTTCGGGTTGCCTCAGCACACGAGCACGCGCCAGTCACGCAGTACGGCCGGGGAACCCAGCGGCTCCGCCGAAGGAACCGCGGTCGGGAATCCGGAGGCCGAGGCGGCCGAGGTCGTTCCCACCGTCCCCGCCCCGGCCCGGGAAGCCGAGGCGGAGGGCGGCGGCCCCACCACGGGGAAGTCCCGGGACGACGAGACCGCCTCCCCCGGTGCGGCAGCCGGCGGTGCGGCAACCGTCGATGCCGAGTCCGCGCGGGTCAGGCTCGCGCGGGCCAAGTCGGCGCGTGGGCAGTCCGCAAGCGCGGAGTCCGCGCGTGCGCAGTCCGCAAGCGCGGAGTCCGCAAGCGCGGAGTCCGCGCGTGCGGAGTCCGGCCGTGCCGCGACGGGCGAGGACACGAAGACGCAGGGTGAGAAGGCCGCCCCGCGAGAGGACACCGCGAGCGACACCTCCCGGCCCGCCGCCGAGGCGGACAGCGCGTCCGCGGGCGAGATGACGCCCGGGGCCGAGGGATCCTCCGCCGGCACAGACCCCGCCGCCGAGCCGACCGGCGGCCCGCTGGCCGCCACCGAGCCGACGCCCGATGCGCAGTCCGCCGCCCGCACGGACCCCGGCACCGGGACCCCCGAGACGACAGCGGCCCCCGAACCCGCGGGCACCCGCTCCGGCGGTCGCGTGCGGCGGATCTGGCGCGGGTGGCGGGCCGAGCACCCCACGGCCGCCCGTGTCCTGTCCGTCCTCACCACCGTGCTGTCCGCCGCCCTGGTCTACGTCTGCCTCCAGATGCCGAACACCCTCGGCAATCTGCGGCCCGCCGAGTTCATGCGGCTGCCGGCCGAGGCGATCATGGGGGCGGTGCTGCTGATCAGCCTGCCGCGCAAGCCCCGGCTGGTGGTGTCGGCGCTGTCCGGCGCGCTGCTCGGCGCGGTCGCCATCGTGAACATGCTGGACATGGGGTTCAACGAGTACCTGGGCCGGCACTTCAACATCATCCTGGACTGGTCCCTGTTCGGTGACGCCCGCGGATACCTCCGGGACACCCTCGGCGGCACGACCGAGACGGGCATCACCGTCGGCGCCGTGGTCCTCGTCTTCCTGCTGATCACCCTCGTCGCCCTGGCCACCGTGCGCCTCGGCAACCTGCTGGTGAAACACCGGGCCAGGACCTCGAAGGCCACGCTGATCGTCGGCACCGTCTGGATCACCTGCACCGCGCTCGGCCTCACCGTCGGGGGCATCCCGATCGCCTCGCAGCACACCGCCGGCGTACTGAAGGTCCAGGCGCGGAGCGTTCAGGACACACTCCGGGACGAGGCGGAGTTCGCGAAGGTCGCCAAGGTCGACAAGTTCGGAAACACCCCGCCCGCCCAGCTGGTCCCCGGTCTGCGCGGCAAGGACATGATCTTCACCTTCATCGAGAGCTACGGCCGCAGCGCCATCGAGGACCCGATCGAGGCGCCCGGCGTCGACTCGACGCTCGACGAGCGCACGGCGGCCCTGGCGAAGGCGGGCTTCCACGCGAAGAGCGGCTGGCTGACGTCGGCGACGTACGGCGGCAGCAGCTGGCTCGGCCACTCCACCACGCTGTCCGGCCTGTGGATCAGCAACCAGCAGCGCTACCGCACGGTGATGGCCAGCGACCACCTCAGCCTCACCAAGGTGTTCAAGAAGACCGGCGCCTGGGACACGGTCGGTGTGATGCCGGGCGTGCAGAAGGGCTGGCCGGAACAGAAGTACTACGGCCTCGACAAGGTCTACAACGCCTTCCAGGTGGGCTACAAGGGCCCGAAGTTCAGCTGGTCGACCATGCCCGACCAGTACGCCCTCGAGCAGTTCCAGCAGCGGGTGCACAGCAAGAAGCGCACCGACGGCAAGCAGCTGATGTCGGAGATCATCCTGACCTCCAGCCACCAGCCGTGGGCACCGATCCCGAAGATGGTCGGCTGGGACCAGCTGGGCGACGGCTCGATCTTCAAGGGCATCCAGGCGGCCGGCAACAAGGCGGCCGACGTCATCGCCGACACCACCAAGTCCCGGCAGGAGTACGGCAAGTCGATCCAGTACTCGGTGACCGCCCTGACCCAGTGGCTGGAGCGCTACGGCAACGACAACACCGTGCTCGTCTTCCTCGGCGACCACCAGCCCATCGCCCGGGTCAGCGGCAACCATGCCAGCCGTGACGTGCCGATCTCGATCGTCGCCAAGGACCCGAAGGTCCTCGACAAGATCGCGGACTGGCACTGGACGGACGGGCTGCGCCCGGCGCACAGCGCGCCGGTGTGGAAGATGAGCTCCTTCCGGGACCGCTTCCTGACGGCCTACGGGTCGACCCCGCACCCCAAGAAGGGCTGATCAGCCGCCGGAGGTGTCCAGCTCCGCGTCCTCGCCGACCCCCGCGCAGTCGTACGGGTCCTTCAGCCAGCCGTCCGGCAGCACCACCCGGTTGTTGCCGGACGTACGGCCGCGGGGCCCGTCGGCGCCGACGGGCCAGGGCTGGTCCAGGTCCAGTTCGTCGAGACCGGCCCGCAGTTCCTCCAGCGAGGAGGTGATCGCGAGCCGCTTGCGCATCTCGGAGCCGACCGAGAAGCCCTTCAGGTACCAGGCCACGTGCTTGCGGAAGTCGATGACCCCGCGCGACTCGTCACCTATCCACTCCCCGAGCAGGGTCGCGTGCCGGACCATGACGTCGGCGACCTCGCGCAGGGAGGGCCGCGCACCGTGTCCATCAGTGTCTCCGGCACGGGCCCCGGTCCGCCCCTCGAAGGCGGCCACCAGGTCGGCGAACAGCCACGGGCGGCCGAGGCAGCCGCGGCCCACGACGACGCCGTCGCAGCCCGTCTCCCGCACCATCCGCAGCGCGTCCTCGGCCGACCAGATGTCGCCGTTGCCGAGCACCGGGATCTCCGGCACGTGCTCCTTGAGGCGCGCGATGGCCTCCCAGTCCGCCGTGCCGCCGTAGTGCTGGGCGGCGGTGCGGCCGTGCAGCGCGATGGACGTCACGCCCTCCTCGACCGCGATCCGTCCGGCGTCGAGGTAGGTGATGTGGTCGTCGTCGATGCCCTTGCGCATCTTCATGGTGACGGGCAGGTCACCGGCACCGCTGACGGCCTCGCGCAGGATCGACCGCAGCAGGTTGCGCTTGTAGGGCAGGGCGGAGCCGCCGCCCTTGCGCGTCACCTTGGGGACCGGGCAGCCGAAGTTCAGGTCGATGTGGTCGGCGAGGTCCTCCTCCGCGATCATGCGGACGGCCTTGCCGACGGTCGCCGGGTCGACGCCGTACAGCTGGATCGAGCGCGGCTTCTCGGTCGCGTCGAAGTGGATCAGCTGCATGGTCTTCTCGTTGCGCTCGACCAGCGCCCGGGTCGTGATCATCTCGCTCACGAACAGGCCCTTGCCACCGCTGAACTCCCGGCACAGGGTGCGGAAGGGCGCGTTGGTGATGCCGGCCATGGGGGCCAGCACGACGGGCGGCTGGACGGTGTGCGGGCCGATCTGCAGGGGGGACTCGGGCTTGGGCATTCCCCCATTGTTCCGTATGGCGGGGCGTGCTCGTCGGGGCCTGTGGACAACCGCCGGCGGTGATCGCGGCCCATGAGCACGGCCATGATCATGGACAGTCATTAGTTAGACGCACTATTGAAATCGGCGTACGATGGAACGCATGCCCGAGCTCAGCCCACGGCGACGCCGACTGGTCCTCGCGATCTGCTGCATGAGCCTGCTGATCGTGAGCCTCGACGTCACCGCCCTGAACGTCGCCCTGCCGTCGATGCAACGCGAACTGGACGCCACCACGTCCGGTCTCCAGTGGACGATCGACGCCTACACGCTGGTGCTGGCCTCACTGCTGATGTTCGCGGGCTCCACGGCCGACCGGATCGGCCGCAAGAGGGTCTTCATGGCGGGCCTGATCGTCTTCGCCGCAGGCTCGCTGCTCTGCTCCCTCGCCCCGAACCTCGACGCGCTGGTCGCGTTCCGCATGATCCAGGCGGTCGGCGGCTCCATGCTCAACCCGGTCGCCATGTCGATCATCACCAACACCTTCACCGATCCGCGCGAGCGCGCCCGCGCCATCGGCGTATGGGGCGCGGTGGTCGGCATATCCATGGCCGCCGGCCCGCTGGTCGGCGGCCTGCTGGTGGAGTCGGTCGGCTGGCGCTCGATCTTCTGGGTCAACCTGCCGGTGGGCCTGACGGCACTGCTGCTGACCCTGCGCTACGTCCCCGAGTCCCGCGCGCCCCGGGCACGCCGCCCCGACCCGGTCGGCCAGCTGCTGGTGATCGCGCTGTTCGGCTCGCTGACCTACGCGATCATCCAGGCGCCGGACTCGGGCCCCGGCACGGTGGCGCCGTTCGGCGCGGTGGCGCTCGCCGCGCTGCTGGGACTGCTGTGGTACGAGCCCCGGCGCGACGAACCCCTGATCGACCTGCGCTTCTTCCGTTCGGCGCCGTTCAGCGGTGCCACGGTGATAGCGATCAGTGCGTTCGCGGCGCTGGGCGGCTTCCTGTTCCTGTCCACGCTGTACCTGCAGAACGTGCGCGGACTCGACGCGCTGCACGCCGGACTGTGGATGCTGCCGATGGCGGTGCCGACGTTCCTGTGCGCGCCGCTGTCCGGACGGCTGGTGGGCAGCCGGGGGCCGCGTCTGCCGCTGGTGATCGCCGGGCTCGCGATGACCGTGAGCGGGGCGCTGTTCGCCGCGTTCGAGGCGGAGACGTCGAACGCCACGCTCTTCGCCGGGTACGTCCTGTTCGGCATCGGCTTCGGCTTCGTGAACGCCCCGATCACCAACACGGCGGTGTCCGGGATGCCGCGGGCCCAGGCCGGGGTGGCGGCCGCCGTGGCGTCCACCAGCAGGCAGCTCGGGCAGACGCTGGGCGTGGCCGTGATCGGGGCCGTACTGGCCTCCGGGGTGGGCTCGTCGTCGTACGAGGACGCGTTCGTGTCGGCGGCCCTGCCGGGGTGGTGGATCCTCACCGCGTGCGGTCTGGCCGTGTTCGTCCTCGGCATGCTCACCAGCGGCCGATGGGCCCGCCGCACGGCCGAACGCACCGCTCAGCGGCTGGAGTCACCGGAGGTCAGGGAGGCGGCGGGCCTCACCGCCTGATCCCCTCCGCCTGCTGCTCGTCGGCCAGGACGAGGGCGTGCAGCTTCTCCAGCCGCAGCCTCGACTCCTCGTCCGCCGGCACGTACGTCACCATCCGGGCCCCGAGCTCCGGGTTGAGCCACAGGTCGGTGTGGTCCAGGGTGAGCAGGCCGACGTGCCGGTTGCGGAACTGCTTGGTCTTGGTGCGGGCGTTGACGACCTCGTAGCGCTCCCAGTTCTCACGGAACTCCGCCGACTCCGTCGCCAGTCGCTTGACCAGCATCTTCCAGGCGGGCTCGCCGAGATGACCGGCCATCGACGCGCGGAGCCTGGCGGCCATCAGCCGCATGGTCTCCTCCAGGTGCACGATCGACGACCGCCACTGGTCGTTGGTGTAGACGAGGAGCATGCAGTTGCGGTCCTCGGGCGGTACGGCGTCGAGGTCGCCGAGGAGGCGGCCGTAGGTGCGGTTGTAGGCGAGGATGTCGTACCGGCTGTTCTGGATGCAGACCGGCACCGGCTCCAGTCCGCGCAGGAGTTCCCGCAGCGCCGGGGTGACGGTCGGACAGCTCGCGGCGGGCGTCGGGTCGGCGGATCCGGCCAGCTGGAAGAGATGGGCGCGTTCGCTGGCGTCGAGCAGAAGGGTGCGGGCCAGCGCGTCCAGCACCTGCACGGAGACCTGGATGTCCCTGGCCTGCTCCAGCCATGTGTACCAGGTGACACCGACCGCGGAGAGATGCGCGACCTCCTCCCGGCGCAGACCGGGCGTGCGGCGGCGCACACCGCGCGGCAGCCCCACCTGCTCCGGCGAGATGCGCTCGCGGCGGCTGCGCAGAAAGGCGGCCAGCTCGTGCCGCCGGATCTCCGAACCCCGTGCGGCCGGGGCCGCCGTCTCGTGCACCATGGTCGTCATACTCCCAGCCTGCCCCGGGGCGAACCCTGTTTCCAGGTAGTTCTTGTACCAGGATATGGAGACTCTGGTACCAGCCTGAGCGGGGGCGCAGGCTCGGGATCATGACCGATACCGTCACACCACCGACCGTCCGCTCCCCGGCCGCGCCTCCCGCACTCGGCGGGCTCGGGCTCTTCACGGTACTGCTGGCCGCGGCCCTTCCCCTCGTCGACTTCTTCATCGTCAACGTGGCCCTGCCCACCATCGGCCGGGACCTCTCCGCGAGCGAGGCCGTCCTCGAACTGGTCGTCGCCGGGTACGGGGTCGCCTACGCCGTCCTGCTCGTCCTCGGCGGCCGGCTCGGCGACCTGTTCGGCCGCCGCCGGCTCTTCCTCGGCGGCATGGCCGCCTTCGGTCTGACCTCTCTGGCCTGCGGCCTCGCGCCGGGCGCCTGGAGCCTGGTCGCGGCGCGGGTCGCGCAGGGCGCCTCGTCCGCCGCGATGCTGCCGCAGGTCCTCGCCACCATCCAGGCCGCCACCACGGGCACGCGCCGCGCGAAGGCGATGAGCCTGTACGGCGCCACGGCCGGACTGTCCATGGTGGCGGGCCAGATCCTCGGCGGGCTCCTGGTCGCCGCCGACCTCGCCGGCACCGGCTGGCGCGCGGTGTTCCTGGTCAACGTGCCGGTCGTCGTCCTCGGCCTGGTCCTGGCCGCCCGTGTCGTACCGGAGACCCGGTCCCAGCGCCCCGAGCCGGTCGACGGACCGGGCACGGTCCTGCTCGCGGTCTCCCTGCTCGCGCTCCTCGTCCCGCTCACCGAGGGCAGGGCGGCGGGCTGGCCGCTGTGGACCTGGCTCGCGCTGGCCGTCTTCCCGGTCGCGGCGGGCACGTTCTACGCGGTGGAGCGCCGGGCGGACCGCGACGGCCGTACACCGCTCGTCCCGCCGAGCCTGTTCGCGCTGGTGTCGCTGCGCCGGGGTCTGGTGCTGATGCTGCCGTTCTCCATGGGCTTCAGCGGTTTCATGTTCGTGATCGCGGTGGCGCTGCAGCGCGGGGCGGGCCTCGGCCCGGTCCCGGCGGGGCTGGCACTGGCCCCGATGGCCGTGGTGTTCCTCTTCGTCTCGCTCGCCGGCCCGCGCCTGGTGGCCCGGTTCGGCTCGCGGGTGGTCACCGCCGGATCGCTGATCCAGGCGGTGGGCGTGGCGCTGATCGCGCTGGCCGCCTGGCACGACTGGCCCGACCTGGGTCTCGTCGCGCTGCTTCCCGGGGCCGCGGTGGCCGGTGCCGGGCAGGCACTCCAACTCCCCGTCGTCCTGCGGATCGTCATGTCCGAGGTGCCGCCCGCCCGGGCCGGCGTGGGCAGCGGGGTGATGGTCACCACCCAGCAGTCGGCGCTCGCGCTGGGCGTGGCGACCCTGGGCACCCTCTTCCTCTCGCTGGTCCCGCACCTCGGGATGCGGGACGCCCTGCTGACCACCCTGGTGGTCCAGCTGGCCGGGGTGGTCCTGACCGGCCTGCTCAGCCTGCGGCTGCCGCGGACCGTGCACTGAGGCAGGGCACGGCTTGGCCAACTCGCGGCGAAGGGGGTCCTGTTGATGTTGCTCTTGCTGCACACTCCTTGAAGCGCGGACGGACGTATCGCCTGTGGACGGACGCTGGAGGCGTCATGTTGCAGATCAACACGAGCAAGGTCAGCCGCTGGGACCAGCACGGCCGGGAGCATGTGGTCAGAGTGCAGCGCACGGGAGTGCAGCGGACGATCAGATGTGACACCTGCGGCTGGCGCAAGGGTGCTCAGTTCCTGCCCTGGCTGAAGGCGGAGGAGCATCTGGCGGAGGCCCACCAGGCGACGGTGGACCCGGCGGGGGCGCAGCCGCGCTGACGCCGCGATGAGTTTCCGGCGCGGCAGGAGTCGTAGAGACGTATCCGACCGCGACGACCGGAAGGCCCACCGATGACAGGGACCACCGAACTGCACGCCCTCCTGCGCCGGTACGTGGACGACGGCACGGTACCGGGAGCGGTGGGCCTGGTCGCCCGCGGTGACGACGTCGAGGTGGTGGCCGTCGGCTCCGTGGACGCCGGCGGCTCGGCTCCGATGACCCGGAACTCGATCTTCCGGATCGCCTCGATCACCAAGCCGGTCACGGCGGCGGCGGTGCTGATGCTGGTGGAGGACGGCCGGATCGGGCTCGACGACCCGGTGGACACGTGGCTGCCGGAGCTGTCGAAGCCCATGGCGGTCCGCACCCCGGCAGGCCCCCTGGACGACCTGGTCCCGGCGGCCCGGCCGATCACGGTGGAGGACCTGCTCAGCTCGCGGGCCGGCTGGGGCTTTCCGTCCGACTTCTCGCTCCCGGCGGTGCGGGCCCTGTTCGAGGTCCAGAAGGACGGCCGCGCCCCGCAGGCCTACCCGGACCCCGACACCTGGCTGGCCGCGCTCGCCGGAGTGCCGCTGCTGTACCAGCCGGGCGAGGCGTGGCTGTACCAGACGTGCTCGGACCTCCAGGGCGTCCTGGTGGCGCGGGCCTCTGGGCGTACGCTCCCGGAGTTCCTGGCGGAGCGGGTCTTCGCGCCTCTGGGCATGACGGACACGGGTTTCGAGGTCCCGGCCGCGAAACGGCACCGCTTCACCAGCAGCTACCGCCCTGGTACCGACGAAGGCGCCCTGGAGCTCGCGGACACCCCGGACGGCGACTGGAGCCGGATGCCGGCGTTCCCGTCGGGGGGCGGAGGCCTGGTCTCGACGGCCGACGACTATCTGGCCTTCGCCCGGATGCTCCTGAACGGCGGCGAGGGGAACGGCCACCGCCTGCTGTCCCCGACGTCGGTGAGCCGCATGACGACGAACCACCTCACCGCGGCCCAGCGCGAGATCGGAGCCCTCTTCCTGGAGGGCCAGGGCTGGGGCTACGGCGCCCAGGTCGACGTCACCCCGGCGGACCCCTGGAACGTCCCCGGCCGCTACGGCTGGGTCGGCGGCACCGGGACCACGGCCCATCTCGTCCCGCCCTCCGGAACGATCACGATCCTGCTGACCCAGGTGGCCATGCGGAACCCCACCCCGACACCCCTGATGCGCGACTTCTGGCGCGGCACGGCGGGACGTTAGGTCCTGTCGTCACATCCCCGTCGTCCACCCGAAGGGCGGGCCCGGCGGCGTCACGGGGGTCTCCTGGATGTACCTGGGTCAGGGCCCGGTGCGGCAACCGGCAGCCCCCTGCTCGAAGAGCCCGGGGAGCGTGCAGGGCGTGCAGGACGGGCGGAGATCGGACGGCAGGGCCTGGGGGCCTACGGGGTGTCAGCCCCGCAGGCCGCGCACCAGCAGGTCGAGCAGCGCCGTGAAGTCGGCCTCGACGTCCGGCCGTTCCCACTCCCGGGCGTAGCAGGGATCGTGGAAGCGGCCGGTGGCCTGGAAGAGCGCCCGGGCCGTGGTGGCGGGGTCGGCGGTGGCGAAGGCGCCCGACTCGGCGCCGTCCCGGACGATCCGGGTCAGCTGGCCGGTCAGGTCCGTGATGTGTTCGGCGACCGCCTCGACGTTCTCGTCGACGAGCACCATGTACGTGGCGAACAGTTCCGGGTCCTCGCCCGCCTTGCGGCGCTTGGCGTCGAACAGGGCCCCGGCCCAGTCGCGCAGCCGGGACTCGGGGTCCCGGTCACCGGCGTCGACGATGACCGACAGGACCTGCGAGGTGCGGTCCAGCCACCGCTTGGTCACCGCCTCACGCAGCGCGGCCTTCGTGCGGAAGTGCCGGTAGACGCTGCCGTGGCTGACACCGAGTGCGCGGGCCACGTCCACCACGGTGGCCTTGGCCGGGCCGTGGCGGCGCAGCACCTCCTCGGTCGCCTCGAGGATGCGCTCGGCGGTCAGGGTCTCGGTGCTCGGTGCCATGGCCTAGACCGTACCCGGCGACCGGGCCGCTACTTGGTCCCGAGGTGTGCCATCTGCGCGGCCGGGTAGCGCTCGCCCGCAGCCGCGCCGGCCGGCACGGCCTCCTCGATCGCCCGCAGGTCGGCCTCGTCCAGCGCCACGTCCAGCGCGCCCAGCGCCTCGTCGAGCCGCTCCCGGGTGCGGGCTCCGACCAGCGGCACGATGTCCTCGCCGCGGGACAGCACCCAGGCGATCGCGATCTGGGCCACGCTCACGCCCCGCTGCTCGGCGATCTTGCGCAGCGCCTCCACGAGGTCGAGGTTGTGCTGGAGGTTCTCGCCCTGGAAGCGGGGCGAGTGCGCCCGGAAGTCGTTCACGGCAAGCTGCCGGTCGCGGGTGAAGTGGCCGGAGATCAGTCCCCGGGACAGGACGCCGTACGCGGTGATGCCGATGCCCAGCTCGCGGGTGGTCGGCAGGACCGACTCCTCGATGCCGCGGGAGATCAGCGAGTACTCGATCTGGAGGTCCGAGACCGGCGCGGTGGCGGCGGCGCGGCGGATCGTGTCGGCGTCGACCTCGCTGAGGCCGATGTGCCGGACGTAGCCCTTCTGGACCAGTTCCGCGATCGCGCCGACCGTCTCCTCGATCGGGACGTCCGGGTCCCGGCGGGCGATCCGGTAGACGTCGATGTGGTCGACGCCGAGGCGCTGGAGGGAGTACGCGGCGAAGTTGCGCACGGCCGCCGGCCGGCCGTCGTAGCCGCTCCAGCCTCCCTCCGGGTCGCGCAGCGCGCCGAACTTCACGCTGACCAGCGCCTGTTCCCGGCGGGCGGCGGGTGCGGTGCGCAGGGCCTCACCGATCAGCAGTTCGTTGTGGCCCATGCCGTAGAAGTCGCCGGTGTCGAGCAGGGTGATGCCCGCCTCCAGGGCGGCATGGACGGTGGCGATGGACTCGGCGCGGTCCGCGTCTCCGTACAGCGCGGACATGCCCATGCAGCCGAGGCCGAGGGCGGCGACCCGGGGGCCGGTGGTTCCGAGGGTTCGGGTTTGCGTCGTCATGCGACCACCATGACATGACGGCTGACAGATTTCAATATCTGTCAGCTGTCATATGTCAGCCTCGGTCTCCAGTCGCACGCCGGCCCACCACGCCCACCTCGGCCGGACTTTTGGTCCAGACCTATTGACGAGAGGTCTGGACCACGAGCACTGTCATGGCTACGACACCTCACCGCACCCCCACCGGGAGGCTCCGTATGCTGCGCCGCACGCTGCGTCTGTTCGCCGCCGCGCTGACCACGGCCGTCCTCGTCCCACTCTCGATCGCCACCGCCCCCACCGCATCCGCGGCCGACACCTGCGCCGTCAGGTCCCGCCCGGCCGGCAAGGTCCTGCAGGGCTACTGGGAGAACTGGGACGGCTCCGCCAACGGCGTCCACCCGCCCTTCGGCTGGACCCCGATCACCGACTCCCGTATCGCCGCCCACGGCTACAACGTGATCAACGCGGCCTTCCCGGTCATCCGCTCCGACGGCACCGCGCTGTGGGAGGACGGCATGGACGCCGGCGTGAAGGTGGCCACGCCCGCGGAGATGTGCGCCGCGAAGGCGTCCGGGCAGACGATCCTGCTGTCCATCGGTGGCGCGGCGGCCGGCATCGACCTCGGCTCGTCGGCGGTCGCGGACCGGTTCGTGGCGACGATCGTCCCGATCCTGAAGAAGTACAACTTCGACGGCATCGACATCGACATCGAGACGGGCCTGGTGGGCAGCGGCAACATCAACCAGCTGTCCACGTCCCAGGCCAACCTGATCCGCATCATCGACGGGGTGCTCGCGAAGATGCCCTCCGGCTTCGGTCTGACGATGGCCCCGGAGACGGCGTACGTCACGGGCGGGAGCATCACCTACGGCTCGGTCTGGGGCGCGTATCTGCCGATCGTCAAGAAGTACGCGGACAACGGCCGTCTGTGGTGGCTCAACATGCAGTACTACAACGGCAGCATGTACGGCTGCTCCGGCGACTCGTACCCGGCGGGCACGGTGGCCGGCTTCACCGCGCAGACCGACTGCCTGAACAAGGGGCTGGCGGTGCAGGGCACGACGATCAGGGTGCCGTACGACAAGCAGGTGCCGGGTCTGCCCGCGCAGCCGGGCGCGGGCGGCGGCTACCTGTCCCCGAGCCTGGTCTCCCAGGCCTGGCGCCACTACGGCACCTCCCTCAAGGGCCTGATGACCTGGTCGGTCAACTGGGACGGCTCGAAGAACTGGACCTTCGGCGACAACGTACGGTCCCTGCAGGGACGCTGAGCCTCAGCGTGCGGTGAGGGCGAGCTTCGCCCCCAGCGCCACGAACGACCCCGCGAAGCTCCGCCGCAGCCACGTCATCACCCTCGGCCGGGAGGTGACGTGGCTGCGCACGGACGCGGCGAGGACGCCGTACCCGGCGAAGACGAGGAACGTGGCCAGCATGAACACGCCGCTGAGCCCCAGCATCCGGGCGAGGGCGTGCGGCTCGTCCGGGCTCACGAACTGCGGCAGGAACGCGAAGAAGAAGATCGTCAGCTTCGGGTTGAGGAGGTTGATCAGTACGCCCCGGACGATCACGCGGGCCGCCGAGCGCGGGGCGGTGTCCTCCTCGACGGCGATCGCCCGCCTGTCCCGCGCCGTCGTCCACGCCATGTAGAGCAGATAGGCGACACCGGCGTACTTCAGTACCTGGAAGGCGAAGGCGCCGGCGTTCAGCAGCGCGGCGACGCCGGTGACGGTGGCGACCACGTGCGGAACGATGCCGAGCGTGCAGGCGAAGGCCGCGACGACGCTCGCGCGGCGGCCGCGGGAGAGCCCGGCGGCGAGGGTGTAGACGACGCCGGTGCCGGGGGTGGCCACGACGACGAGGGTGGTCAGCAGAAACGCGATGCTCATGGCTCACCACCCTGACGACACGACGGCCCCCGGCACAGGACCACTGCGGGTCCCGTATCGAGGGCCAATCACGGGCGGCCGACGACGAGGACCGCTCCCCTCCCCGACCGGGGCGCCCACCCCACTCGGGGGGTGGGGGGGCGAAGGCCGGGGTACCCGGGGGGGGGGCCCCCCGGTCGAGAGCCCCACCCGGCCGGGGCGCACCGGCCCTCGCCCCACACCCCGAAACCCC
>NZ_JBHYKH010000095.1:13859-22673 GCF_042741275.1 Streptomyces sp. NPDC058964 | reverse complement strand
GCCGAGCGTCTGTCTAAACTGCTCGCGGCTTGATCAACTCACCACGGTGTTGCTACGACCCCTGGAATCCGCCAAGCACTCCGGGGCCCTCGTGTGTTCCCGCGCCTCCGCGGTCAGCCGACGCCCCCCTGGAACGCCTCCAGGATCCGTTCGGCAGCCAGCGTCGCCGTCAACGAGCCGTCCCTGACCTGCTGTTCGAGGGCGGGGGCGGCTTCGCGTACCGCGGGGTCGGCGTGCAGTCGGCCGAGCAGTTCGTCGCGCACCATCGCCCAGGTCCAGCCGACCTGCTGGTCGCGCCGTTTGGCGCCGAGCCGGCCGGTGGAGTCGAGGAGCGTACGGTGCTGCTCCAGCCGCTCCCAGACGATGTCCAGGCCGGTCGACTCCCGGGCGCTGCAGCTCAGCACCGGCGGGGTCCAGAAGGCGTCCTTGCCGTGCATCAGCCGCAGGGCGCCCGCCAGCTCGCGTGCGGCGGCGCGGGCGTCGCGCTCGTGCGGGCCGTCCGCCTTGTTGACCGCGATCACGTCGGCCAGCTCCAGGACGCCCTTCTTGATGCCCTGCAGCTGGTCGCCGGTGCGGGCCAGTGTGAGCAGCAGGAAGGAGTCGACCATGTCGGCGACCGCGGTCTCGGACTGGCCGACCCCGACGGTCTCCACCAGGATCACGTCGTAGCCCGCGGCCTCCATCACGACCATGGACTCGCGGGTCGCCTTGGCCACGCCGCCCAGTGTGCCCGCGCTGGGGGAGGGGCGTACGAAGGCGTCCGGGTCCACCGCGAGGCGCTCCATCCGGGTCTTGTCGCCCAGGATGGAGCCGCCGGTGCGGGTGGAGGACGGGTCGACGGCGAGCACCGCCACCCGGTGCCCCAGTGAGGTCAGCAGCGTGCCGAACGCGTCGATGAACGTCGACTTGCCCACGCCCGGCACCCCGCTGATGCCGATCCGCCGTGCCCGGCCGCTGTGCGGGAGCAGCCCGGTGAGCAGCTCCTGCGCCAGCGCCCGGTGCTGTGGCCGGGTGGACTCGACGAGCGTGATGGCGCGGGCCACCAGGGCCCGCTTACCGTCGAGCACACCCTTCACATACGTGTCGAGATCGATCGCTGCCATGGGGCGCTACAGGTCGTGGCCGAGGTCGGCCGACAGCCGCTTCACCAGGTCGTGCGCCGCGTCCGGGATCACGGTCCCGGGCCCGAACACGGCCACCGCGCCCATCTCCAGCAGCGTCGGCACGTCCTGCGGCGGGATCACCCCGCCGACCACGATCATGATGTCCTCCCGGCCCTCCTCGGCGAGCTTCTCGCGCAGCGCCGGTACGAGGGTGAGGTGACCGGCGGCCAGGGAGGACACGCCGACCACGTGGACGTCCGCCTCGACCGCCTGGCGGGCGACCTCCTCCGGGGTCTGGAACAGCGGGCCGACGTCGACGTCGAAGCCGAGGTCCGCGAAGCCGGTGGCGATCACCTTCTGGCCCCGGTCGTGGCCGTCCTGGCCCATCTTGGCCACCAGGATGCGCGGCCGACGGCCCTCGGCCTCCTCGAAGGCGTCCACCAGGGCACGGGTGCGGTCCACGGACGGGGACTCCCCTGCTTCGTTGCGGTACACGCCGGAGATCGTACGGATCTGGCTCGCGTGCCGGCCGTACACCTTCTCCAGGGCGTCGGAGATCTCGCCGACCGTGGCCTTGGCGCGGGCCGCGCGCACGGCCAGTTCCAGCAGGTTGCCGTCGCCGTCGGCCGCCCGGGTGAGCGCGTCGAGCGCGTCCCGGCAGGCGGTCTCGTCCCGCTCCGCGCGCAGCCGCCGCAGCTTCTCGATCTGCTGGGCGCGCACGGAGGAGTTGTCGACCTTGAGGACCTCGATCGCCTCGTCGTTCTCCACCCGGTACTTGTTCACGCCGATCACCGGCTGCCGGCCGGAGTCGATGCGGGCCTGCGTGCGCGCGGCCGCCTCCTCCACGCGCAGCTTCGGAATGCCGGCGTCGATGGCCTGCGCCATACCGCCGGCCTGCTCGACCTCCTGGATGTGCGCCCAGGCCTTGCGGGCGAGGTCGTACGTCAGCTTCTCCACGTAGGCGCTGCCGCCCCACGGGTCGATGACCCGGGTCGTGCCGGACTCCTGCTGGATGAGCAGCTGGGTGTTGCGGGCGATGCGCGCCGAGAAGTCGGTGGGCAGCGCGAGCGCCTCGTCCAGGGCGTTGGTGTGCAGCGACTGGGTGTGACCCTGGGTCGCCGCCATCGCCTCCACACACGTCCGCGTCACGTTGTTGAACACGTCCTGGGCGGTCAGCGACCAGCCTGAGGTCTGCGAATGCGTGCGCAGGGAAAGCGACTTGGTGTTCTTCGGCTCGAACTGGCCGACCAGCTTGGCCCACAGCAGCCGTGCCGCCCGCAGCTTCGCGACCTCCATGAAGAAGTTCATGCCGATCGCCCAGAAGAACGACAGGCGGGGCGCGAACGCGTCCACGTCCAGACCGGCTTCCCGCCCCGCGCGGATGTACTCGACACCGTCCGCGAGGGTGTACGCCAGCTCCAGGTCGGCCGTCGCACCCGCTTCCTGGATGTGGTACCCGGAGATGGAGATGGAGTTGTACCGCGGCATCCGCTGCGAGGTGTAGGCGAAGATGTCGGAGATGATCCGCATCGACGGCTTCGGCGGATAGATGTAGGTGTTGCGGACCATGAACTCCTTGAGGATGTCGTTCTGGATGGTCCCGGCCAGCTTCTCGGGCGGTACGCCCTGTTCCTCCGCCGCCACGATGTAGAGCGCCAGCACCGGCAGCACGGCGCCGTTCATCGTCATCGACACGGTCATCTTGTCCAGCGGGATGCCGTCGAACAGCTGCCGCATGTCGTAGATCGAGTCGATGGCCACGCCCGCCATCCCGACGTCACCGGTCACGCGCGGGTGGTCGCTGTCGTAACCCCGGTGCGTGGGCAGGTCGAAGGCGACCGACAGGCCCTTCTGGCCCGCCGCCAGGTTGCGCCGGTAGAACGCGTTGGACTCCTCGGCGGTGGAGAAGCCCGCGTACTGGCGGATCGTCCAGGGCTGGTTGACGTACATGGTCGGGTACGGGCCGCGCAGATACGGCGCGATGCCCGGGTAGGTGCCCAGGAAGTCCAGGCCCTCCAGGTCACGGCCGGTGTAGAGCGGCTTGACACCGATGCCCTCCGGGGTCTCCCAGAGCTGCTCCTCGGCGCCGGTTGCCCCCTTGACGGCGGTACGCCACTCCTCGGCGTCGGCGGCGGTTCCCTCGGCGGTCCCCAGCTCGATGCCGGAGAAGTCGGGGATTCCCATCAGGACACTCCCATGCGGTCGAGGGTCGCGGACAGCAGGGCGACGGCGTCGCAGCCCGCGAAGACGTACGAGTCGATGTCCGCGTACTCGGCGGGGCGGCCGGCGAGGACCACGTGGCGGGCGCCCGACTCCTTCAGGGACCGGGCCACCTGTTCGGCCTGCTCCTCGTACAGGGCGTCGCTGGAGCACAGCACGGCCTCGGTGGCGCCGCTGTCCTCGAAGCGTCCCTCGGTGACCGGCTCGATGCCGCCCGCCTGGAAGAGGTTGGCGGCGAACGTCGAGCGCGCGGTGTACGCGGCGGCCGAGCCGATCGTGGCGAGGAAGACCCGGGGGCGGGAGCCCGTCGCCGCGAGGTGGGCGTCGGAGCGGGCGCGCAGCTCCTCGTAGGCCTCGTCCCGGCGCACGCGCGGAAGACCTCCCGACGGCGGCTCGGGAGCGGGTTCGCGCTCCACCGGCTTCTCGGCCAGGTGCGGGAACTCGCTGACTCCGGTGATGGGTTCGCGCCGCTTGGCGAGCTTCTTGGAGCGCTCCGCCCAGGTCGTGGCCAGGTCCGTACGGATCCGGCCCGAGCGCAGGACGGCCGCCTGGCCGCCGTCCCGCTCGATCGAGCGGAAGAACTCCCAGCCCGCGCGCGCGAGTTCGTCGGTGAGCGACTCCACGTACCAGGAGCCGCCCGCCGGGTCGATCACCCGGGCCAGGTGGGACTCCTCGAGCAGGATCGTCGACGTGTTGCGGGCGATGCGGCGGGCGAACGCGTCCGGCAGGCCGAGCGCGTGGTCGAACGGCAGCACAGTGACGGAGTCGGCCCCGCCGACCCCGGCGGCCAGCGTGGCCACCGTCGTGCGCAGCATGTTCACCCAGGGGTCGCGGCGGGTCATCATCACCGGCGAAGTGACGGCGTGCTGCACCTGCGCGCCCGCGCCGGGTGCCCCGCAGACCTCGGCGACCCGCGCCCACAGCCGGCGCGCCGCGCGCAGCTTGGCGACGGTCAGGAACTGGTCGGCGGTGGCCGCGTAGCGGAACTCCAGCTGCGCGCAGGCCTGCTCGACGGTGAGGCCCGCCTCGGTCAGCTCACGCAGATAGGCCACGCCGGTCGCCAGCGAGGCGCCCAGTTCCTGCGCGGCCGAGCCGCCGGCCTCGTGGTACGGCAGCGCGTCCACGGTCAGCGTGCGCAGCCCCGGACAGGTCTCGGCGCACCGCGCGGCGAGGGCGGCGACCGGCGCGAAGTCCTGGGCGGTGCCGGTGCGGGCCTCGTGACCCAGCGGGTCCGCGCCGAGGTTGCCGCGCACCGCCTTCGGGTCGACGCCCCGCTCCTCGTACAGCCGCAGCAGTTCGGCCGCGGCGGCCTCGACGTCGCGGCCGGCGTCGAGTACCACCGGAGCCAGGTCGAGGTAGACGCCGTCGAGGACGCGGGCGAGCCCGGAGACCGGGATGCCGCCCCGGCCCACGAGCAGCCAGAGCGAGGTGACGCCGTTCTCCAGGTCGGTCAGGATCGCGCCGTCCTCGACCGCCGCGTGCCGCTGCCGTACGTCCCAGCCGCCCGCGGTGTTGCCTTCGGAGCGGCCGCCGCGCACGAACGGGGCGAAGCCGGGCAGGCCGGGGTCGGGCGCGGTGTCGCGCGCGGTGTAGAGGGGCCGGGTGCGCAGCCCGTCCTCCAGCGTCGTGGACAGAGCGTCCTCAGCTGCGTCGCCCGAGACTTCCTTGCCCGACTTGCGCAGCACACCCTCGACCAGGCGTTGCCACTGCTCGTGTGTCGCGTCAGGGAACTCGGCGGCCAGTGAGAGCCCGTCGTCAGGCAGGACCGTCATGGCTCGGATGCTAGGGCAGGCCGCTTAAATGGCAGCAGCGCGGGGGCTGTGACGTTGCCCATCTTGTGGTTGTGACCTGTGCCTCTCCCGTGTCGTACGCCCTTTTTCGTACGGTCGGCGGGGCCGCTCAGCAGGTCCCGTCGGCGAGTCCCGGCAGCAGCCCGCTGACCGCCTCGCGCTGCTCCGGTCCGACGAATTCGGCGAGCGCCTCCCTGACCGTCGCGGCGAGCAGTGAGGAGGCGTCGCGGAGCCGCCGCCGCGCCTTGTCGGTGAGGGTGACCTGTACGCCCCGCTTGTCGCCGCAGACCGTCTGACGGGTGACCAGACCCGCGTGCTGGAGGCAGGCGATCTGGTAGGTGAGCCGGGTCTTGGGGCGGCCCAGGAGGTCGGCGATCCGGGTCATGCGCAGGCCGTCCTGGGGGTGTTCGGCCAGCAGGCACAGGATGAGGAACTCGTCGTGGGAGACGTCGAGGTTCTCCTTCACCGTGGAGCGCAGCCGCTGCTCCACCGCCCCGGTCGCGGCGAGCAGGAGCATCCAGGCACGCAGTTCGCCGGGGAGCAGTCCGTCGCCCTTCAGGGATGGACATTCGGGCTGGTCGGCGGGGTGCTCGTCGGGGGCGGCCATGGCATCGAGTCTACCTGTTGTCCAAATTTGAATGATGGGTTAGCGTGAGGTCATCCAAATTTGAACCACTGAGACCGGGAGTACGACCATGACCGTCGCCGTGGAAACGGGCCTCTGGCAGCTCGACCCGACCGCCTCCACCGTGGCCCTTCGCCACAGGACCTTCTGGGGCCTGGTCACCGTCAAGGGCACCTTCGCCGCCGTGAGCGGCCACGGCGAGGTCCGGCCCGACGGGACCGCCACCGGCACCGTGACGCTGGAGGCGGCCTCACTGGACACCGGGAACGCCAAGCGCGACACCCATCTGCGCTCGGCCGACTTCTTCGACGCCGAGAACCACCCCGAGATCACCTTCGCCGTCCGCGGCGCCGAGCCGCGCGACGGCGACACGGCGCACGTCACCGGACAGCTGACCGTGCGCGGCGTCAGCCGGCCGCAGGACCTCACCGCCCGCCTCGCCGGGGCGGACGCCGGGGCGCTCACCCTCGAGGCGGAGTTCACCGTGGACCGCGACCGGTTCGGCATGGGCTGGAACCAGATGGGCATGCTGCGCGGGCTGACCACGGTGACCGCCACGCTGCGGTTCACGCGCGCCGCGGCCTGAGCCGGCGGGTCAGCCCGTCCGGCCCGTGCCCTTCCTCAGCCGTACGTCCTGGCTGGACAGCGTCTGCGGGGTCCCCGTGAAGGCGCGCAGCCGGATCCGGACGCTCGGCTTGGGAAGCGGGAACCTGCCCTTGGGCGGCCGGAGTTCGACGGTCGCCGTGCTGTGGGCGGGAACCGTGGCCGGACCCCGCACGAGCGACCAGTACTTGGTCATGCCCTGGCCCGTGGTGAGCATGTAGTGCGGGGTGAGCGCGGTGCCCTCCGTGTTGACCACCTTCAGGGTCAGCGTCGAGACCACGTCCGCCGAGGCCCGGCGCACCGAGGCGACCTGCATCCGCAGCGGCGGCCTGCCCGACGCCGCCAGGGTCGCGCACACCAGCGGCGGCGTGATCAGCAGCACGATCGCCGCGGCCAGGGCCGGGCGGCGGCGGGTCCCGGTCAGCGGCCCGGGGCGCGGCTGCCAGGCGTGCGCGAACTCCGGCAGGGGCGCGGTGACCGCCGCCGCCAGCCAGAGCGGGGTCATCATCAGGTAGTAGCCGTCCTGGGAGCGGGTCGCCAGGTAGAAGGCCAGCCAGGGCAGTACGGTCGCCGCCGGGCCCAGCCGCCGTACGAACAGCACGAGCAGCGCCAGCAGCGCGGCCGCGAAGAGCATGCTCGCGTGCGAGTACCAGTCGAGCCGGTCACTGCCGTTCGTGAAGTACAACGAGATGCCCACCAGACCCTGGCCGTGCAGCACCGCGCCCTGTGTCAGCGGCAGGGCGATCCCCTCAAGCCACGGGCCGGGCTCGGAGACGATGAAGTACGTGTTGATCAGCAGCCACACCAAGGCCGCGACCCCCACGATCCGCAGTATCACCAGCCCCGCCGCGCGTCGGCCCAGCTCGCCGCGGCGCACCGCGTAGATCCCGGCCAGCAGGAACGGGGCCGCGAACCAGGGAAGCTGCTGCGCCGCGCACGCGGCCCCCAGACACGCCGCCCGAGCGATCCCGGCGGCACCCAGCCTGCCGCCCTGCCCGGTCCGCGGCCAGCGCACCACCACCGGCACCAGCAGGGCCATGCCGAGGATCGCCGGGTAGCCGAGCCGGGCGTACGAGGGCAGGAACCCGAAGCCCAGGCAGACCATCGTGGCCGCCGATCGCCAGGGAGGGGGCAGCATCCGCCACAGCACGACCGTGCCCACGATCAGCGCGCAGGTGCTCACCGCCGTCGCCGCGGCACCGCCGTGCCCCAGCCACAGCAACGGGGCGGCCAGCAGCGGGGCGAGCGGGGGATAGCCGTACGTGAAGTCGTAACTGCCGCTTATCGTCGCCGTGAGCGGGATGCCCTTGCCGGCGAAGAGCCAGGGCCAGGGCTGTCCGTAGAGGGTGTGCCCGGCGGCCAGCTCCCTGGCGGCCTGGGTGGTGAGCACCGCCTCGTCGCCGCCGCTGTGGTTCAGCGCCCAGTTGCACAGGGCGAGCGTCACCGCGGTTACCAGGACCACCAGGTCCAGGCGTGCCAGCGAGCGGGAGCGGCGGACCGTCAGGGCGAGCACCCCGGTGACCAGGATCGAGGCGTAGCACACGGAGATGACCGCCGCGAGGACCAGGCGGTGGGTGGCCGCCTGGGTCCACACCGCCCGAGTCCCGATGAACAGGCTCACGTCGGCGAGGAGGGTCAGGACGCGGTGCCACTGTGCCGGGGTACCCGGGGCGGCGGACACCGCCGACTGCGTCCGCCGGCCGGGAGTCACCAGCTGTTTTTCTGCCAAGTGCACGACATCGGACCGTAATCGCGACCGGTGAGCGACGCGTCGCAGGAGGTGAAGAGTCCGGTGTGAGGGCGGTAAGAAACGGGCTTTTTCGTACATGTGTCGCACGCGGGGCGTGAGAAGGGGGGCATCTGGATGGTCGCGCTTCGTGTCGTTGTTGGGCCGAACGGGTGACTTGGCGTAAGAATTGGCCGGTGCAGGCATTGAGTGCGAGTCAGTTCGGGGGGATCCGGTGAGCCGTTACGACGTCACCGATGAACAGTGGGAGGGGCTCGCCCAGGTCGTGCCGTTGCGAGGGCGCGACGCCTGGCCGTCCGCGGTGAACCACCGCTCCCTCCCGGACGCCGAGACCGAGACCCGGCGCCGGTTCGTCGTCCTGCGGGTCAATGTGTTCGCGGACGCCCGTGAAGTGGCCGAGACGCTCATGGCGGGCGTGCCGGTCCTGCTCGACCTCTCCGGTGCGGAGACAGAGACCGCCAAGCGCGTCCTCGACTTCAGCACCGGCGTCGTCTTCGGACTGGGCAGCGGGATGCACCGCGTCGACCGCAACGTCTTCCTGCTCACCCCGCCCGGCACCGAGGTCAGCGGCCTGATGGAGGGGGCCGGTATCTCGGGGACGTGAGCGCGGGGAAAGCTCGCGCGCGGGCGCGGTCCCTCGTTCGTAGGAAGGTCCCGACGCCGGAACGGTTCGCCGTGACGCCGGAGCCCTACGGTCCGGACATGGCCCTGCCCCCCACATCACCC